>JADFWA010000326.1 GCA_015222855.1 Pseudomonadota bacterium
CTTTAAAAAGTCTCAGAGATGAATTGAAAAAGAAGGACAGGGCGATTGTCGAACTCCTCAACCGGAGAGCGGAAATATCTGTTGAAGTGGGGAGGATAAAAGAGAAAAACGGTCTGGATGCCCACGACCCCTCACAGGAGAGCAAGGTCTACCACTATCTTTCAGAGATAAATAACGGGCCTCTATCGGAGGAGGCCCTTAAAAATATCTTCAGGGAGATCATTTCCGCTTCCCGTGCCATGCAGGCGCCGACGACGGTGGCATATCTGGGGCCGGAGGCATCATTCACCCATCTGGCCGCCCGGTCACACTTCGGGAAAAGTGTCGATTTTTGCCCCCAATCCACCATCTCCGATGTCTTTGACGAGGTTGAAAGAGGGGGGATACAATGGGGGGTTGTGCCCGTGGAAAATTCTTCAGAGGGCTCCGTCAATCTTACCCTGGACAGGTTGATCTCAACCCCTTTGAATATCCGTGCCGAGGTTTTTCTGAGGATTACCCACTCCCTTGTCTCCACATGTGAAGGGATAGAGGGGATAAAGAGGGTCTATTCACATCCACAGGCCCTGTCCCAGTGCCGGCGCTGGTTGCGTGAAAACCTGCCTCATTGTTCCCTTCTTGAGACGGAAAGCACAGCCGCGGCCGCCCGGAGGGTTTTAGAAGATAAGGAAGGCGCCGCCATAGGAAGCAGCCTGGCCGCATCCACCTATGGCCTTACGATTATTGCAGAGGGGATTGAAGACAGCTCATCCAACACAACACGATTTCTGGTAATCGGGAAGGACAGAAGCAAGCCGTCGGAAAAGGATAAGACCTCTATCCTTTTCGCAACACCCCATGCGCCGGGCGCCCTGTATAGCTCCCTGGAGCCCTTTGCCAGGGAACATATCAACCTGATGAAGATAGAGTCCCATCCGGTGAAGGACAGGATGTGGGAGTATCTGTTCTTTGTGGACTTTGCCGGACATCTGGAGGATGATAAGGTAAAGAAGTGCCTGGAAGATTTAAAAAACCGGGCATCTTTTATAAAGGTGCTGGGTTCGTATCCGTTGGGGGAGTTATGATCTGCATCCCGATTGTTGCCGGAACCAATGAAGATGCTTTGCTGAAGATGGAAAGAAGCCTTCCTCTGGCAGATATCGTAGAACTGAGGATCGACTCTATCAGGAACGTAAACCTAAGCGAACTGATCAGCGCCAAAAGCAACATGCCCCTGCTGATAACCAACAGGAAAAAGGATGAAGGGGGAAGTTTTGAAGGCAGCGAAAGGGGAAGGATTGCCCTCCTGAAAGAGGCCGTGGAGCTGGGGGCTGAATATGTTGATATCGAGTTGAGTACGGAAGATACTCTGATAGAAGAATTATTGCTAAAAATACGTAACTATGATAGTCAAACAGGCTTGATTGTCTCCCATCACGATTTCAACGGGACGTCATCGGAAAAGAAGTTAAAAGAAACATTCAATGAATGTCTCCGGGCAGGCGCCGATATCGTCAAGATAGTTACATTTGCCAACTCCGTGGAAGACAATCTCAAGGTTTTGAATCTCATCCCCTATGCTAAAAGAAAGGGTAAAAAAATAATCACCTTCTGTATGGGAAATCCCGGCCGGATCAGCAGGGCTGTGGCGCCCCTTCTCGGCTCTTATCTCGGTTTTGCCTCTCTGGAAAGGGGAGATGAATCGGCGCCGGGTCAGATGACTGCCCATGAGATGAAACAGGTTCTCACGATTTTAAAATGAAGATATTTGCCCTTTTTGGAAACCCGACAGGACATAGTCTCTCTCCCCTCATGCACAACGCCGCCTTTTCAAAGATGGGAATTGATGCCCGTTATGTCCCCTTTTGCGTAGAGAATTTGGAAGATGCCGTAAAGGGAATAAGGGGACTGAACATCTGCGGTGTCAGCGTCACAATTCCATTTAAAACCGCTGTGATGAAATATCTTGATGAACTGGACGACAGCGCGCTCAAGATCGGTGCCGTCAATACCATCGTAAACGATGGTGGGAGGCTGACAGGCCGTAATACGGACTGGATCGGGCTTTCCATTGCCTTGAAAAAATCCATAAAAATTGATAAGAAGACCTTTGCCATTCTGGGGGCGGGGGGAGCCGCGAGGGCTGCCGTATATGCCGTACTCATGGAAGGGGGCACCCCGATCATCCTGAACAGGACGGCAGAAAAAGGCAGGAAGCTGGCCGGTGAATTTGGGTGCAAATTTTATCATATAGATGATATAGGAAAGATTAAGGCAGACTGTCTGATCAATACCACGCCGGTGGGTATGTCGCCGGATACCGGAAAATCGCCCGTAGAGAGTGCTATCCTGACAAATTTTAGGTGCGTCATGGATATGATCTATAATCCACTCAGGACAAAGCTTCTGGAGGATGCCGAAAAAGCTGGTTGTACCGTTCTTTCCGGTCTCGATATGTTTGTTCATCAGGGGGCGGAACAGATAAAAATGTGGACAGGGATGGAGCCTCCCAGGGAGTTCATGAGGCAGGTTGTTCTTGAGAAACTTATGGCCTCGTAGATGGTAGGACAGGCGTCCCGCTGTCCTTGATAAAACGGAATTCATGGAAATTAAACCAATCAAAAATCTGGATGCCCAGATATCGATTCCAGGGTCAAAGAGTTATACACAGAGGGCGCTTATCATAGCGTCACTTGCCCATGGGAAATCTTTTCTGCGAAACTATCTGATATCCGATGATACGGGATATCTGATCGAAGGACTCCGGTCTTTGGGTTCAGAGATCCTGACAACGGAAGAAGATCTCATCATTAGCGGAACCGGTGGAACCATAACCAATCCCGGAAAGGAAATTTACCTGGGAAACAACGGTACCGCCATGAGATTTCTCACCAGTATTGTATCCCTGGGAAAGGGAGAGTTTGTCCTTGGCGGAGACAGCCGTCTCAATGAAAGGCCGATAAAACCGCTGCTTGATGCCTTGGTGACGCTGGGGGTTGATGCACACAGCAAGAATAAAAACGGCTATCCCCCTGTTATTATAGATGCAAACGGAATCCAGGGCGGCAGCGTGACCTTTACCGATGTGGAGAGCAGCCAGTATGTTTCCTCTATTCTGATATGTGCCCCCTTCGCCGGAAGGGATACCGAGATAAAATTGCGGGGGAGCATGGTCTCTCTTCCCTATGTCAACATGACGATCGAGACGATGAAGGAATTCGGCGTGGAGGTTGTCAGAAAGAGCCAGGATCACTATATCATAAAAAACAATCAGCGATATGTCGGCCATAGATACATGGTGGAGGGGGATGTCTCCAACGCCTCCTATTTTTTCCTCGCTTCCGCCCTGTGCAGAGGAAAGATAAGGGTTATGA
>JADFWA010000327.1 GCA_015222855.1 Pseudomonadota bacterium
CTGAGTAGTTACGATTTTTTCTCGTTCCCATGCTCCAGCGTGGGAATGCATACCATGTGGGTTCCCACGCTGGAGCATGGGAGCCAGGCAAACCGTGAACCGTGGAACTTTGAACCTGAGTAGTTACAAGTTTACTTCCCCTCTTTCTTCCGCTTTTCAAGCTCCTCTGCCCTGAGCTCCTTGCGAAGGATTTTTCCAACATTCGATTTGGGAAGCTCCTTGCGGAATTCGATCTCTGTGGGAAGCTTGTACTTCGCGAGTTTTTCCTTGCAGAACTCAATCAACTCTTCCTGAGTGGACGATTCGCCCTCTTTGAGTACCACAAAGACCTTGACGTTTTCCCCGCGCTTCGGGTCGGGAACCCCGATGGCACAGGCCTCCATGACCCTGGGATTCTCATAAAACACCTCGTCGATATCCCTCGGATAGATATTATAGCCGCCGGAAATGATCATATCCTTCTTGCGATCGACAATATAAAAATAACCCTCCTCATCCATCGTGGCGATGTCACCGGTATAACACCAACCATCTCTTAGTGTGTTCGCCGTCTCATCCGGCATGTTCCAGTAACCCTTCATCACCTGGGGACCCTTGATAATAAGCTCTCCACGTTCTCCCACGGGTACATCCGATATACCGTCTTCCAGATCAACGATGCGGCATTCGGTATCGGAGATGGGAAGTCCGATACTTCCTACCTTACGTGTACCACCAAAGGGATTGATATGTGTTACGGGTGTGGTTTCGGTCAATCCAAACCCCTCGACAATCACAGCGCCTGTAGCTCCCTCAAACTCGTTGATTACCTCCACGGGAAGAGGAGCGCTCCCGGAAAAGGCTCCATTAATGCAACTCATATCCGTTTTCTTAATATCGGGATGATTCAGCATACCGATATACATGGTCGGTACCAGGGGCGCAAACGTCGGTCTGAATTTTCGTATCGTTTCCAGAAGCTGTTCCGGCTGTGGCCTCGGCACCAGAATATTTCCCCACCCCATCTGGATGGCAAAATTCATGGCCACAGTCATGCCGAAGACATGGAAAAAGGGAAGCGCGCTCAGCATGATCTCCTCCCCCTTTTTAAACTTGGGGAACCATGCCTCGGCCTGCTGAACCTGCTTGCTCAAATTGGCATGGGTAAGCATGACACCCTTGGAGACACCGGTTGTCCCGCCGGTATACTGATACATCGCCACATCCTCAAAGCCAATTTTCACTTCGGGCGGATTGGGGGCATATCTTGCAATACAATCCTTCCACTTGTAGACATCGGCCGCCGGTTTCACATCCGCGGCCAGTTTTTTCTTCTTTGCTACCAGCGGGAAGAGAAGATTCTTGGGAAATGGGAGATAATCTCCGATTGATGTATAGATAATCTCTTTTACCCCTGTTTTGGGCCGCAGGTCTATCATCCTGTTCCCCAGGAGATCGAGGGTAATCAGTACCCTGGAACCGGAATCGTTGAACTGATACTCCAGCTCCCGATCCGAATAGAGAGGGTTGTTCATAACGGTAACAGCCCCCAGTTTCAGCACGGCATAATAGGCCGCGATACAGGGGATGACATTCGGAAGCAGGATGGCAACGGCATCCCCCTGTTTGACACCGAAATCGGCAAGACACGCCGCGAAACGGTCCACCATATCTTTCAGTTCCTTATAAGTGATCTCATAGCCCTGAAAGGTAAGCGCCATCTTATCCGAAAACCGGTCGGCCACCCTGTCCAGGATATCGGGCAGGCATATCTCCTCGTACTCAACGCACTCCGGCACACCCTCTTCATAAAACTTCAACCACGGTTTGTCCTGATATTTGATTTCTTCAGCCATGTTTCCCTCCTTTTAAGAAACTAACAAGTGGTTCGTCCCCAATATAATACCGCCTTAAATGACCGCCGGTCATTATTTTTTTAGTTTAAACAATTATCCGTGAAAAAGCCATAAAAAAATCCCCCTCCCTTTTCTAAAGGGAGGGGGATTTTTTACTTTTCTAAAATGTAGGGACCGATGCCCTAACCGGCCCGTTCGGGGAACGGGTGCTACATCTTGGGCGGGGATAAACCCCGCCCCTACGTTTTCTTTAAACGAAAAGTTATAGTTGGGTTTCGTGCCTCAACCCAACCTACATTCTTATTTGTAGGAGCGGCTTCCAGCCGCGATAACCTGTCGCAGCAAGATGCTGCTCTTACCATGAAAATATAGACGCCGAAACCTATCTTACTCTTCAGCTCCCTCCGCCGGAGTTTCTTCTGCCGGAGTCTCCTCCGCCGGCGCTTCCTCCTGCGGTTTTTCGGCCTCTTCCAGACCCATGGCATCCCAGATGATTTCGGCTATATCAAGGGCAGTCATCGTTTCTTCCTTCTGTAGATCCTTGATACCGTCTTCCATCATGGTCAGGCAGAAGGGACAGGCCACCGCAATCGTATCCGCTTTCTTCTCGATTGCCTGACCTGTTCTCATATTGTTAATTCTCTCACCGATATCCTCTTCCATCCACATCCTGGCACCGCCGGCGCCACAGCAGAAAGCCTTATCCCTGTTCCTTTCCATCTCCGTCAGTTTCATGCCGGGAACAGCGCTCAGAGCCTTTCTCGGCTGATCATAAATATCGTTGTATCTTCCGAGGAAACAGGAATCATGGTAGGTGAAGAGACCTTCCACCGGTTTCTTCAGCTTGATTTTTCCCTGGGCAACCAGATCGGCCAGGATTTCCGTATGGTGATAGACCTCATAATTTCCATCGA
>JADFWA010000328.1 GCA_015222855.1 Pseudomonadota bacterium
CCCAAATGCAGTCCGGGAACGAGAATGGAACCTTGAACCCCTGAACCTTTGAACCCGTGAACGCGTACAGTAGTACATACATATATTGATATGCTCGAAACGATTTTTGCAGATTGGAAGACCTGAAAGAGGGGCCTGAAATGATAGAAAAAATAATAGAATTATCCATAAAAAACAAGTTTCTGGTAATCTTGATGACGATTTTTATCATTGCGGCCGGCATCTATTCGATGTTGAAAATACCGCTGGATGCCATTCCGGATCTTTCCGACGTGCAGGTCATTATCATGACCGAATATTCGGGCCAGGCTCCCCAGGTGGTGGAGGACCAGATTACCTATCCCTTGACCACTGCAATGCTATCGGTCCCGTTTGCCAAGGTCGTCCGGGGATATTCGTTTTTCGGTTTATCTTTTGTTTATATCATTTTTGAGGACGGAACCGATCTGTATTGGGCTCGCAGCCGGGTACTGGAGTATCTTAATTTTGTTTCAGGGCGTTTACCTCCTGGGGTCACGCCCACGTTAGGGCCGGACGCCACCGGCGTAGGCTGGGTTTATGAATATATTCTGGAGAGCGATAAGCATGATCTGGCCCAACTGCGATCCATTCAGGACTGGTTTCTGCGCTATGAACTCGCCAGCGTACCAGGGGTTGCCGAAGTCGCCTCTATCGGCGGCTATGTTAAGCAGTACCAGGTGATTGTGGACCCGAATAAGCTGGTGGCGTTCAATATACCCTTACAGAAGGTGAAAAAGGCCATCCAGCGCAGCAATAATGATGTAGGCGGCAAGCTGGTAGAGATGGGTGAAACCGAATTTATGATACGGGGGCTGGGCTACATTAAAAGTATTGAGGATCTTTACACAATACCCCTTGCTGTCGATAAACGTGGCGTGCCTGTTTTATTGCGAAATATTGCCACCATTAAAATCGGTCCCGAACTCAGGCGCGGCATTGCCGATATCAACGGAGTCGCGGAGGTGGTGGGAGGTATCGTCATCATGCGTTACGGCGGAAACGCCCTTCAGGTCATTAAAAATGTCAAGGAGAGGATGAAAGAACTAAAGTCCGGGTTACCGGAAGGCGTGCGTCTAAAGACAGTTTACGACCGCTCGTCTCTAATCCTGAGGGCTGTGGATAATCTAAGAAAAACCCTTTTTGAGGAAGGCCTTGTGGTGGCGATTATCTGCATCATTTTTCTGCTTCACATCAGAAGTGGGCTGGTCATCGTTTTTACCCTTCCTGTGGCCGTGCTGATCAGCTTTATCATTATGGAAAAGCAGGGCCTCAATGCAAACATCATGAGCCTGGGGGGAATTGCCATCGCGATTGGGGCCATGGTGGATGCCTCCATTGTCATGGTTGAAAATGCCCACAAGCATATCGAACACCAAGGCGGGAAAAAACCGCACTGGGATCTGATTCGTGATGCAGCCAAGGAAGTAGGACCGGCCATTTTCTTCTCTTTACTGATTATCGCCGTCAGCTTCCTGCCGGTATTTACCCTGGAAGCCCAAGAGGGACGGCTTTTCAGACCTCTGGCCTTTACCAAAACCTATGCCATGCTGGGAGCTTCTTTTTTGGCTATTACAATCGTCCCTATACTCATGGGATATATGGTCCGGGGAAAGATCCGACCTGAGCGGAAAAACCCGGTTAACCGATTTCTCATCTGGATCTACCGCCCGGTGATTAAGCTGGTGCTAAAAGTCAAAACGATAGTCGTGTTGTTGGCAATCGTGGTTCTGGCTGTGACCTATATCCCCTGGAAGAGCATCGGCTCGGAGTTTATGCCGCCGTTGAATGAAGGCGACTTGCTGTATATGCCGACGACCCTTCCGGGAATTTCGGTAACAAAAGCAAAGGAATTGCTCCAGCAGACAGACCGCATTATTGCCAGTTTTCCAGAGGTCCACCATGTTTTTGGAAAGATTGGCCGAGCTGAAACAGCCACGGATCCTGCGCCGCTTTCCATGATCGAAACAACGATTATGCTGAAACCTGAATCGGAGTGGCGAGAAGGAATGACTATAGAGAAGCTGGTGGATGAGCTCGATAACGCGATCCGGTTTCCGGGTTTGACCAACGCATGGACCATGCCCATCAAAACCAGGATCGACATGCTCTCCACAGGGATTAAAACTCCGGTTGGCATTAAGCTCATGGGTGAAGATTTAGAAGTTTTGAATGAACTGGGTGAAAAGGTTGAGGCAGTAGTCCGGGAGGTGCCGAATACGCTGAGTGTATATGCAGAGCGGGTCACCGGCGGTAATTTTCTCGACTACCACATTAAGCGGGAGGCAGCGGCACGATATGGGCTCACAGTAGGAGATGTCCAGGACATTATTATGACCGCTGTCGGCGGGATGAATATCACTCAAACAGTGGAAGGGCTGGAGCGTTATCCGGTGAACCTGCGCTACGGTTCGGAGCTGCGGGATACCCCTGAAAAACTTCGAAGAATTCTAATCCCTACGTCCACTGGTGCCCAGATCCCCATCACACAACTTGCCGATATTCGGATCGTCAAAGGTCCTCCGGTGGTGAAGAGCGAAAACGCTCGCAAAACTGCCTTGATCTATGTAGACATTAGAAGCATTGATGTGGGAACTTATGTCAAAACAGCGCAAAAAGCGGTTAGGGAAAAAATCAAACTGCCGCCCGGATACAGCCTGGTCTGGAGCGGGCAATATGAGTACATGATACGGGCCCAGAAACGCTTGATGGTGGTGGTGCCTTTGACCCTGATCATCATTTTTCTGCTGCTCTACTTCAACTTTAAGGATATTACCGAGAGCCTGATTGTTATGCTGAGTGTACCTTTCGCTCTCACCGGAGGTCTGTGGCTTATGTATATTCTGGGGTACAACATGAGTGTCGCCGTGGGCGTGGGCTTCATTGCCCTGGCCGGGGTAGCGGCTGAAACCGGGGTGATAATGCTCGTTTACCTGGATCTGTCTTATGAGAAGTTTAAAGCACGGTACGCAGATACATTCAATCGAACACACCTGCGCGAATCCATTGTTGAGGGCACTGCGTTGCGGGTACGTCCCATTATGATGACCGTTATTACCACAACCGCAGGACTTATGCCCATTTTATGGGGTCACGGTACCGGCTCCCAGGTCATGAAGCGTATCGCGGCTCCGATGGTGGGCGGATTGGTAAGCGCTACCATCCTCACCTTAATCGTGATTCCGGTGATTTACGGAATTTGGAGAGGATGGCATCTACCCAAAGAGCATGATGAAAAGGAGGTCTAACAATGAAAAAAATAATCGCAACATTCAACATATTTTTCTTACTTGCATGCAGCTTTTTAGTATGGGCCGGACAGGGAACATTCCATAAAGATCATGATAATAGTAAGGCGTCGGACCAAGGTAAAATGCAACGCAATACACCTCCAGGCACATATGAACGTCAGGTGGTGGTGGGCGGAGTTCGCGCAGAGTTCCAGATCATGAGCCTGGCAAGCATGAACATGAAAGATCCAAACGGCGCTACCCATCACGTTATGGTAAAGCTGTTTCATGATTCCGCTAACCATCCGATTAAAGACGCTGTTGGAAAGGTTAAAGTGATCGAGCCCAACGGAAATGAACAAATAAATAGTCTAAAGAATTACAATGGAATCTATGCTGCCAACTTTACATTTATCGAAAAAGGCAAATACGGAGTGATCTGTCTGGTAAAGGTAGGCGAAAAAAAGTGTCTTTTCAAGTTCTGGTATCACCATGGATAGCCGCCGGACTGTGAAAGTTCCAGGGTGTGCTTGCCGATTTTACCGGATCTGCCATGTTGCCGGGTGGTTGCAGTAGCTGACTACAGCAACGCACCCTGCACCTTGCATCTCCGGCAAAAATCGACAATTGCTCAGCTTAGATATAAGATACGCTTTATAAGTTGTATCTCTTTCATGCCGGCGGCTATCTTTACGATCAATCATCTTCTATTATAATGGCTTGAGCTCCGCATTCTTCCGCAGCCTGCCTTACAATTGCTTGGTATTCTCCGGGAATTTCTTCAAACTTAACCCTAGACTTGAGTTCGTCCTCATTATACTCGAAAACCTCGGGACATAGATCATTGCATCGCCGGTCTCCCATACAATTTTCTGTGACTTTTACTTTCATTTTTTAATCTCCTTTCATTTTTAATGTTTTAAATTTATCGTGCCAGGCACACCTATTACAATACGTTTCGGTCTCTTTACCTATTTCAGGAATTTCAGAATCACTAACATCAGAATCAAAGCAAATCACACCATCCTTGCATTCAAACTCATAGGTTTCATACTCATCGGCCGGATCTTTCACATAAAATTTAATACAGCCGCAAACCGGACATTTCATATGGCTCACCTCTTATTCAACCTTGGAAAAAGCTTTGATATTGGCTTTGCAAACCGGGCATGTTTCAGGCGGCTCATTTTCACAGGTATAGCCGCAAACGGAACACACATAATAACATTCCACCTCTTCCGGATTATCCAGATTGTCCAGAGCTTTTTGGTAAAGGTCGGCATGCACCTTCTCAACAGCATTGGCATATGTGAAGCTGCGCTCCGCTGCTTTATTACCCTCTGATTTTGCCGTTTCGATCATGGGCGGGTACATATCTTTAAATTCATGGGTTTCACCGGCAATGGCTTCTTTAAGGTTCTCAGCGGTAGTTTTAATGGCCTTGAGTGCCCTAAAATGAGCATGTGCATGAACGGTTTCGGCCTCTGCAGCCGCCCTGAAGAGTTTACCAGCCTGAGGGTAGCCTTCCTGATCCGCCTTTTTAGCAAATGCCAGATATTTACGGTTGGCCTGTGATTCCCCTGCAAATGCTTCCAATAAATCTTGTTCTGTTTGACTCATTAATCTTCTCCTTTTTAAGTTATACGTAACATTATGATACCTCTGATTTTGACACTTTTTTCTTTCAGGTTTGTTTATATATAATCAAAATTCGTGCCAAATTTTATGAAATAATAATTAAAACCGGGATGACAGTAACCCAAGCGGTATTTTTGTATAAAAACACGTAAAAAAAGGGGGTTATAATATAATGTGGTGAGGGTTTAATTAGTTAAATAAGATGATTATATGGGAAACGTACGGTACAAAATTGAAAAAAAGTCTCATATTTTAGAAGCATGATACACAGGTGTATCATGAGACATGGGGTGAGACCTTTGCAAAGGTCTCAGGGTATAATCGTTAGAACATAATCTTTTCGGGAGGTCTTCGTTCGGGGACATGTTCATGGGGAATTTTATCCTGGTTCCATTCCTCTGATACATAAAGGCTGCAATAGCAACTGCCGTATTCTTCAACATCCGGCGCCCTGTATACACATGGACAAAGTATATCTTTGTCATTATCTTTATTTCCGGAAGCCAGCCTGCAGGGGCATGCCATGTAGCCGTAGCGCTTCTTGTTGGTAATCAAGGCTTCAAGCAGTTCAAATACCCGCTCTCTATCCTTGTTAAAAAAATATCCCTTGGACTCCTGAGTTTTCTTCAGCATTTCATAGAGTTTTACGACTTCCATTATAATCCAAGCGCCTCCCTTATCTCATTTTCCTTAAAGCCCACGATGACTTTATCGCCGATGATAATTGTAGGAAAAGAACATTTAGGATTAAATTTTTTGACATCTTCCAGTATTGCCTTGCGTTCTTCTCCTTCCAAAAGATCGACGTCAACAAAATCATACAATACTGTGCAATCGCTAAGGAATTTTTTGGTGGACTTGCAATGGCTACAGGTGCTTAGAGAATATATTTTCACTGGGTTGTCAGGCATATGAG
>JADFWA010000329.1 GCA_015222855.1 Pseudomonadota bacterium
CATCAGGACATACGGGGCTGTTCATATACCCCGGCTACCGTTTTAAGAGTGTTGACGTGCTGCTAACCAACTTCCATCTTCCCAAATCGTCACTCTTTCTCCTTGCATGTGCCTTCACGGGAAAAGACCTTCTACAAAAGGCCTACCGGAGGGCAATAGAGGAGAAATACCGCTTTTACAGTTACGGGGATTGCATGGTTATAAAGTAGAGTTCTGAGTTCTGAGTTCAAAGTTTAAAGTTTTAGGAAGTAAATACAATACAAATTACTATGAAACATGAAGATATAAATTCGGATTTTAAGTTTAATCTGCTTAAGAAAGATAAAAGTTCAAACGCACGGCTGGGGAAAATATTCACCCAGCGTGGTGAGGTGAATACACCGGTCTTCATGCCGACAGGAACCCAGGCCACGGTAAAGGCCCTCGTCCCGGAAAGGGTAAGGGAATTGGGGGCAGAAATTATCCTCAGCAACACATATCATCTCTATCTCAGACCCGGACATGAAATAATCAGAAATATTGGCGGGCTGCACAAATTCATGAACTGGGACCATCCCATACTCACCGACAGCGGCGGATTCCAGGTGTACAGCCTGGGGGCTTTGAGAAAAATAACCGAAGAAGGAGTGATGTTTCAATCACATATTGACGGCTCAAAACATTTCATAAGCCCGGAGATTGCCATAGAGATTCAGGAGGCCCTCGGTTCCGACATCATGATGTGCTTCGATGAATGTACACCCTACCCTGCCGATTTCGATTACGCGAAAAAATCCCTGGACATGACCATAAGGTGGGCCAGGAGATGCAGGAGTGCGAAGAAGAATAGCAACCAGGCCCTCTTCGGAATAGTACAGGGTGGAGTTTATACGGATTTGAGGAAAAGAGGGGTGGAAGAAATTACAGGGATAGGATTTGACGGTTACGCCCTGGGCGGATTGAGTGTGGGAGAGCCAAAAGAGGCAATGCGGGAAATAGTTGAAGGCACCACCCCGCTCCTCCCGGAAGACAAGCCGAGATACCTGATGGGCGTCGGAACACCCGAAGATATAGTGGAATGCGTGGGGTATGGTATCGACATGTTTGACTGTGTGATGCCGACCAGAAATGCAAGAAACGGAATGCTATTTACAAACGAAGGAAAGGTTGTTATAAAGAACGCCCGTTATCGAAATGATGACTCGCCCCTTGACAGTTTATGTGATTGTTATACATGTAAAAACTACTCACGGGCGTACCTGAGACATCTATTTGTCGCAAAGGAAATCCTGGCCAATGTCTTGAATACGATTCATAATGTCAGGTATTATGTGAATCTTATGGAGAGAATCAGAGAGGCCATAAAAAGCGATAATTACGAAGCTTTCAAAAAAACCTTAAACTCGGAACTCAGAACTCGAAACTGAAAACAAGGAGGAAAATAAATTGTTTAATTTAGCTCATGCAATGGGACAGGCCGGAGGAGGTGGTGCACCCAAAGGTGGAGACATGCAATTCATTATTATGATGATCGTCATCTTTGCCATCTTTTACTTTCTTCTCATCAGACCCCAGAAGAAAAAACAGCAAGATTTAAGGAAGATGATCGAAAGTCTCAAACATGGAGACATGGTTATAACCACAGGAGGGGTGCATGGAAAGATAACCGGTCTCACAGAAAACGTTGTAACAATTGAGATAGCCGACAAAGTAAAGATAAAGGTTTCAAGAGGACATATAGGAGCCGTCATTCAAAAGGCGGAAGAGACAGAGTAAAGGTTTTGCCGCCTGCAAGGCGGTAACTTCGAAATTTGTAAAACGTAAATCGTTATTCGAAAATCGGATAGCTGAAAACGATTTACGGTTTTCGATTTTCGTTATTCGATTATAAGAAGGGGTACAGGATGTTTAAGGATATCAAGCTGAGGAGTGCAATCGCGTTACTCGTCAGCATCGTTGCTATAATTTATCTGTTACCTTCCCTGATACCGGATTTTCCATTCCTCTCCGAGAAAAAGATTAATTTGGGACTCGATCTTCAGGGAGGTATGCACCTGGTTCTGGAGGTAGAAACTGAAAAGGCGGTGGAAAGCACCGTTGAGAGGCTCTCAAACGACCTGAAGGAAACCCTTATGGATAAAAGGGTACGGTTCAGACGTCTGAAACGAATATACGGCACCACGATATCCCTGGAACTCCCGAGCGGGAAAGACAGGGATGCCTTTGAAAAAATCCTGAAAGACTACTATCCCGACCTTGAAATAAAATCCTCGGAAATAGTTGACGAAAGGGAGAAGGTATACCTGAAGATAAGGGAAAAACACGCCGACTACATAAAAAAGTTTGCCGTTGAACAGAGCATTGAAACCATCCGCAACAGGGTGGATCAATTCGGCGTCTCCGAACCCGAAATAATCCCCCAGAGTGATGCCCGTATCCTTATACAGCTTCCGGGAATAAAGGATTCCGTGAGGGCAAAAAAACTCATCGGAAAGACCGCTCTTCTGGAATTTAAACTGCTGGACGAAGAACACAGTTTAGACAACGCCCTCAAGGGCGATATCCCGCCGGAGAGCTGTATAGTTTATGGTTACAGGGTCAACAGGGAAACAGGCCACCGTACAAAGATACCCTATCTTCTGAAGGATAAAACCCTTCTTACAGGGGATTCTCTCGAAGACGCCCGTGTAAAGATCAGCGACAGGTTCAATGAACCTTATGTGGCGCTGAAATTCAATTCACAGGGCGCAAAGGACTTCGACAGGATCACCGCAGAGAATGTAAGAAAACGTCTGGCTATAGTCCTGGATGACATTGTACACTCCGCTCCGGTCATACAGGAAAGAATCTCCGGCGGCGAGGCACAGATTTCAGGAACCTTTACCATGGAAGAGGCCCGTGACCTGGCCATCGTCCTGCGGGCGGGGGCGCTGCCTGCCCCGGTCAGGATACTCGAAGAAAGGACGGTGGGACCTTCTCTTGGACAGGACTCCGTTGACCAGGGAATAATGTCTATTGCTATAGGAGGAATGCTGGTTCTCCTCTTTATGATGATTTACTACAGGTTCTCCGGCACCATCGCCGATATTGCCCTTATCCTGAACATTATCATTATTATGGGTGCATTGGCCGCCTTCCAGGCGACGTTAACCCTCCCCGGAATTGCCGGAATTGTTCTTGTGATAGGCATGGCCGTGGATGCCAATGTCCTTATCTTCGAAAGGATCCGGGAAGAGCTGCGCACGGGGAAAACGCCGAGAGCCGCAGTTGCGGGTGGGTACTCCAAGGCCTTTCTCACCATTATAGACGCGAATATCACGACGCTGATAGCGGCCCTGGTGCTCTTTCAATTCGGAACCGGGCCGGTGAAGGGGTTTGCCGTTACCCTGAGTATCGGTATAATTGCCAGTATGTTCACCGCAATTTTTGTAACCAGGATTATCTACGATTACTTTATATGGAATAGAAAGATAAAAAGAGTGAGTATTTAATATGAATTAAGAATTAAAAATTATGAGTGAAAAATTAAAAGGATAGGCATTGATTCATGATAGCTACAACCTACCTTCTGTTTTAACCGGTTCAGATTTGCTGTTCCGCAAAGTGGAGGCTGCTCATTACAAGCTGGTAAGACTCTATTCATTTTTCACTTTTCATTCTTAACTCTCAATTGGAACAATTGGTGGAATTTATGGAACTTATAAAACCTGATATCAATATCAATATCGTCGGCAAAATGAAGATTGCCGTAATCTGTTCTCTGGCCTTGATAATAGTGAGCATATTGTCTCTGATACTGCATGGAGGTCCCAGGCTCGGCATCGATTTTGCGGGTGGAACCCTGGTGCAAATTCAGTTTCAGGAAGAGACATCCGCCGACAGCATAAGAGACGGTTTGAAAAAAATTAATCTCGGAAGCAGCGCAATCCAGCAATTCGGTTACAAAGACAATAACGAATTCCTTATAAGGACAGAAAAGTCCACCTCTGATCTTAAAGGTCTCTCCGGCGAAATCGAGGAGGCCTTGACCGC
>JADFWA010000330.1 GCA_015222855.1 Pseudomonadota bacterium
TCAAGAGTGAATATTTTTCAAAAATCTGGATTGTTGCCTTACTTGTAAGAGCGGCTTCCAGCCGCGATAACGATGACTTATCGTGGCAAGATGCCGCTCCTACAAGGGGATGGGGAAGGGAATAAAAATATCGTTGCAGGATTGAGTGGTTGAGGTGTTATTTTGGGGATCAATTTGGATGAAGGACAAAAAGGAAAACACAGAATTGCGGTAATGGCTGTTCTTTTGACCGGCTCCTGTTTTTTGACATATTATTGTCATGTAATACTCGAAACCGGCACGATTTTTACCCATTTATTTTATATACCCATTATTGCGGCCTCCATCTGGTGGAAGAGAAGAGGTTTGGTTGTGGCTGCATTTTTGGCGGTAATGCTGATTTCAAGCCACATTTCGTTCAGGAATGATTTGCAGATAGCCGGTGATCTTCTTCGATCTTCCATGTTTATAATTGTCGCCATTGCGACCGCGGTGTTGAGTGAGCGGATAACAAGGGAGAGGGCGCACAGAGAATCAGAACGGCGACATGCGGAGATTATCAACTTTCTGCCCGATGCCACCTTTGGTATTGATCTCGAAGGCAAGGTAGTTGCCTGGAACCGGGCGATTGAGGAAATGACAGGTGTGAAGTCCGAAGATATGCTGGGCAAAGGGAACTATGAATATGCCCTGCCGTTTTATGGCGCCAGAAGACCCATGTTGATTGATCTTGTGTTTAAACCTGTTGAAGAAATAGAGAAAGGTTATTCCTATATTCGCAGGGAGGGAAATACCCTGCTTGCCGAAGCGGAAGTTCCTTTCGTGAAAGGAAAGAGCTTATTTCTGTGGGGTACGGCAGGTCCGATATTTGATTACAAGGGAGAAGTAATTGGTGCCATTGAATCTACGCGGGACATCACCAAGATCAGGCAGACAGAGGAGGCGTTGCGGGAAAGTGAGGAAAGATACCGTACACTCATTGAGTCGACATTGGATCTTGTCTTCACGGTGGACAGTAGAGGAATATACACTTATGTTAACCCAATATTTGAAAAGGCTACGGGTTATGCCGCTTCTGATTTAATAGGACGTCCTTTCACATGTATCGTCGCTCCTGAACTGATAGAATCAACTGTTGACCGTTTCAAACAGGGCATTAGAGGCAAAGCTGTTTCCCCTTATGAAGCCGACATTGTTCACAAAAACGGGAGAAGAATCCCGGTAGAATTTCTGGTGACCACATTGTACGATACTGATGGGAAACCCACAGGCAGGTTTGGTATTGGCCGCGACATCACAGACCGCAAGCGGGCCGAGGAAGAAAAGAAAAAACTGGAAGCCCAACTCCAACAGGCCCAGAAGATGGAATCCATCGGCACACTGGCCGGTGGCATTGCCCATGACTTCAACAATATTCTTGCAGCAATAATAGGATATACTGAACTTGTGGATTTAGATGTACCAGAAGGTTCTAAGACAAAGTACAATCTGAAGGAGGTACTGAAGGCTGGCCGCAGGGCAAAAGACCTGGTGGGCCAGGTTCTTGCCTTCGGTCGCCGGAGTGAGCAGGAAAGAAAACCAGTCCAGATCAGTCCCATCGTTAAGGAGGCCCTGAAGTTGCTCAGGGCATCGATTCCCACCACGATTGAAATCCGTCAGAACATTGGGGCCGATCTGGGCACTATACTGGCTGATCCCACCCAGGTGCATCAGGTGTTGATGAATCTCTGCACCAATGCGGGTCATGCTATGCGGGAAAAGGGTGGCATCCTGGAGGTTGGCTTGGCCAATGTGGAGATTGATTCAGATTTTGCTGCCGAACATCCGAATATAGACCCTGGTTTCTACCTGAGGCTGACTGTGAGCGATACGGGCCATGGTATGACTCCTGAGGTGATGGAACGGGTCTTTGACCCCTATTTTTCTACCAAGGAGAAGGATATGGGCACGGGCCTGGGTTTGGCCGTGGTTCATGGGCTTGTGATAGGCCATGGCGGTGCGATTACTGTCCAGAGTGAGCCTGGAAAAGGTTCTACATTTCACGTATATCTTCCCATAATTGATAGAGAGGAGATGCCGGAAGCAGATACAACAGAAGAAAGCCTGCCCAGGGGAGATGAGCGTATCCTTTTCGTTGACGATGAGCAGGTCCTGGTAGATGTAGGCAAAGAGATGTTGGAGCACCTGGGTTATGAGGTGGTAACGAGAACAAGCAGCATTGAGGCCCTGGAGCTATTCAGGGAGCAACCTGATGGATTTAACCTGGTGATTACCGATATGACCATGCCCAATATGAGGGGAGATAATTTGGCTGAAGAACTCTTGGATATCCGCCCGGATATTCCTATTATTCTTTGCACCGGGTTTAGCGAACATATCTCGGAAGAAAAGGCAAAAGAGATAGGCATTCGGGAGTTTGTCATGAAACCCCTTGTAATGCGAGACCTGGCTAATATTATCCGAAAGGAGCTGACCTTTACACATTGACAGTTTGCCAATGATAGCATATTATATGCTATAAATATAAATGGAAGGGCAGCATCTTGCTGCGACAAGTCATCGTTATCGCGGCTGGAAGCCGCTCCTACAAAGCTGCTCTTACAATTAAGCTTATATGACCGGGGGCGCATCCCGCAAGCCCCGCCTTGTAAGCGGGGTAAGGGGCGCAATATGAATAAACGTTTTCCTTGCCGGGAATCCCCGCCCTGTGGGCAGGGAGCTTCACTATAAAGAATACAAATGTCGTTGTAGAGTTAATATGCCAGGAGAATAGAGAATTGCTTGATGAGTTAGCTCCCCGTCTAAATGCATACATACGCTCCATAGGCAAAAACCAGGAACCAATGACAGGTGACAAATGACTAATTACAAATTACTTATCGTAGATGACGAGCAGGGTGTACTCAACAGCCTGGAACGGGAACTAAGGCGGGAGGGCTACACCATATTTTCGGCTGCCGGGGGCAGGGCGGGTCTTGACATCCTGCGGGAACAGGACATCGGTGTAATCCTGTCGGATCAGCAAATGCCGGAGATGGACGGGATTACCTTTCTTGAGACTGCCGGGCAATACAAGCCGGATGTGGTTCGGCTTATACTTACAGGATATGGAAGCCTTGAAAGCGCCATGGCCGCGATAAACAGGTCCGGGATCTTCGGTTATCTGACAAAGCCGTGGTCACCTGAAACTTTAAAAGGGACAATTGCCAGGGCATTTGAACATTACAACCTGATACTGGAAAACAAACGGCTTCAGAAATTGACGGATGACCAGAATCAAGTCCTTAAACGTTTTAATGCCGATCTGGAGGGTCTGGTTCATGAGCGAACCACGCAGCTCGAAGAGGCTGTCAGGGAAGGGATTATGATGCTCTCCCTGGCGTCGGAGGCAAGGGATGATGATACAGGAGAGCACATATACAGGATTCGGAATCTTACTTACGATATCTGTGGTGAACTCGGCATATCTCCGAAGGAATCCGAGCAAATCGGCTTCTTCAGCATGATGCATGATGTGGGTAAGATACACATCCCTGACAGTATCCTGAAAAAGCAGGGCCCGCTGACGGAGGAAGAGTGGTCTGTTATGAAAAACCACGCTATAGTAGGGGAAATAATCCTGGGCGATAAACCTTTTTACCAGACCGCACGGGAGATAGCCCGCAGTCATCACGAACGCTGGGACGGCGCCGGATATCCCGATGGATTAAAGGGA
>JADFWA010000331.1 GCA_015222855.1 Pseudomonadota bacterium
GCGGCAATTTCCTTTTCTGTCGATTCTTGTTTAGGGACGGGTTTTGCAAAGAAAAACTGATAAGCTAAAACCACCATAAAAGACAGAATGATGGCAGTAAGTGTCTTTTTGTCCATTTAATTCCTCCAGGTTTCCCGTTTCGATTATTTTACAGGGTCGTAACCACCGGGGTTCAGGGGATGGCACCGAAGCAGACGCATCACGCTGAAAAACAACCCCTTAAAGGGACCGTGACGCCCGATGGATGTGATCGCATACTCGGAGCAAGAAGGGTAAAAACGGCAACATTGAGGGAAGAAAGGTGATATAAATATCTGGTAAAATCTGATAAAACCGATAAGTATCTTTTTGAAAATATGAGTCAGCATTTTACTGAACATCGGTTTTTTGTATTAAGAGACTTTCAAGTTCCCTGCACACATCTTGATACTTAAGTGAAGGTACATTTTTCTTTACGATTATCACTGTGTCTTGTGAGACAGGGAACCGTTCTTTGTTCAATCTGAAAAACTCTCTTAAGATACGCTTGATCCTGTTTCTTTTTACAGAGTTTCCTGCCTTTTTACTGGCAGTAAATCCCAGTCTCTTTACCCCTGACCGGTTCCGGCATGATATAATGATGAAATTCTTCGAATCGACCCGTACCCCGTTTTGGTATACTTTTAAATAGTCTTTTCTCTTTCGAATTCTTTCATGTTTGCCAAAGGATTGTTCTACCATCTTTGGAGATCGGGTCTTGCTGTTTTGTGTGACCTCCTGGCTCCGATCATATTTTTTGATCAAACGGCCAGCCGTTTTCTCCCCTTTGCTCTTCTTCTGCTCAGGACTAATCTGCCCCCCTTTGTGGCCATTCTGGCGCGAAAGCCGTGAGTCCTTTTTCTCTTTGTATTGCTTGGATTTGTCAGATTCTTTTTCATAAATACATCCTATTTGAAAATATCAGAGCCGCCTTCTAAACCATAGTCAAAACTGTTTGTCAAGGTTTAAATGGCATTTTCACCGTTTGCGGTCGGACGTAAAAACCGACCATACAACGGAACGCGCTCGCTGTGTATTCTCAACCGCCTTCCCACTGCCTGTATCCGCGCAGTGATACGGAGCTTTTTTCGGGATAGTGATAAATTTCGTATTCAGTTTTTTCTCCCAGCAAAGAATCGATCTTGCTTTGTATCTCGGACCTCTCCTTGCCGGATTTCCAGTTTTCCCAGTCATCGACGGACTGCCATGTACTGATTACCAGATAATCCTCCGGGTTATTCACATTCCTTAAGGTTTCGCCTGATATATAGCCGGGCTGTATTGTTGCCAGAGTCCTTAGCTGTATAATCAGGGGTAATAAATCTGCTTCCTTGTCACTTGCAACTTTTCTTTTGATCATTATTTTTACAGCCACTTTTTTTCTCCTTTCATTTGGGATAGAATTATATTAGTAACTCTGTGCTTATCGTCTGTCAAGAACTTCTTTTCGGATTTGTGGGAGTTCAAAGATTAAAAATCAGAAACTTAGAGTTTTTGCTGAAAGCCGGCGGCTGATAACTGAATACTTATTTTTTACTGTGTAGTTTTGTTCTCACTGTGAAGAGGAGTACACATTGCGGGCATCCTCAAGTCGGTTTTGGTAATCGTTAGCCATATCCCTTTTTGGGGGCATAATTCAATAAATACAACAGGTTGCAACAGCGTAAGGCTTGAGTGGCATGTTCTGGCATGGATAATGCTTTCCTATTGCGTCTTTGGACATTTCGGAATAAGTAATAAATCAGGAAAAATATTTTTCAAAAGGAAACATTCATTATGGAAAAACAGGGTGTAGCGGTGGTCTTCCCCGGGCAGGGATCTCAGCGTCCGGGTATGGGAAAAGATTTTTATGATAATATTCTGGAGAGCCGTCATATCTATCATGAGGCTTCTGATGCGCTTGGGTGGGACGTGGCTGCCATGTGTTTTGGTGGGGACGAGAGGCTTAATCTCACTGAGTATGCTCAACCCTGTATTCTTACAACCGAAATCGCCATGCTGCGGGGGCTGCACTCGCTATACGGCTTTTCACCCGCTTTCTTTGGGGGTCACAGCCTGGGTGAATACACTGCCCTTGTTGCCGCGGATGTCCTGTCTTTGCCGGAGACTTTGCCGATTGTGCAGGTTCGTGGTAATCTCATGCAGGAGGCTATGCCTGTGGGGGTTGGGGGCATGTCTGCGATTATCTCGGATGATATAGATGCAGGTATGATCCGTGACACCTTAAAGGACCTTCCTGTTGATGTTGCGAATATAAATTCCGCGGATCAGGTTGTAATCAGCGGTGTGCTGAGTGCCATGCACAAGGCGGAAAAGCTTCTTAAGGATGTAATTAAAAATCAAATTCTTCGATTTGTTCCTCTGAATGTCAGCGCCCCGTTTCACAGCCGTTTTATGGATTCAATCAGGGAAGCCTTTGAGGATGCATTGCGCGCCCTGATGAAAATGTTGACACCAGGCGGTGCGAAGAGGGTGACTTCAAATTTTACCGGGGGATTTCATTCGAATAATCCTGATGAAATAGTTAACAACCTGGTGTTACAGTTAAGCAATACCGTCAAGTGGCGGGATAATATGTATGCCCTGTCTTCCAGGGCAGATGAAATTTACGAGATTGGTCCGACCCGTCCCCTCAGGAGCTTTTTTAAGACAATCGATGTGACATGTTCGCCGATAACAACCCTTTCAGCGGCAAAACGAGTATTTGAAAGAAACCTTTGAGAAATGTTCAATTTTGTTCGAGTACAAGGAAGGCGAAAATTTTAACCGGAGGAATATGTTGAATATTTCGAGGATTGGAATTTGAGCTTGACGCAGTAATCGGGCAAAAGGGGACGTTTTGCAAAGGTTTCTGAAAGTGCATAGCAGGCGTGTTCCATTGTAAGGTCGGGTTTTATACCCGACCGCAAGCGGTGGCATATAAAATACCACCCTACACA
>JADFWA010000332.1 GCA_015222855.1 Pseudomonadota bacterium
ATGCCGAGGTCTTCCAATCCGGTATATATGCCGCAATCTTCTATCAATACCTCCACCGCTTCCACCGCCAGGTACGCCGCATCCCGCAGCGGTAGATCATCTATCTGCTCTCCCATCACGGCGGCGATGACGGCAAATTTCTCAAGCGCGGCAGGCAGATTGAACTCCATAATAGGGGGAAGCATAATGGTATTTGCCAGACCATGTGAGATGCCGTATTTCCCGCCGAGAGGATAGGAAAGGGAATGGGCAGCGCCCACCCCCGCATTGGCAAGACCGAGCCCCGCGTAAAGACTGCCCAGGAGCATCTGCCCTCTGGCCTCAAGGTTGCTGCCGTCATGGACACAGGTTCTCAGGTTCGACGATATAAGCTCTATCGCCTCCAGAGAGACCAGTTCACTCATAGGACTTGAATTTATAGATGTGTAGGACTCAATTGCGTGACAGAGCGCGTCAATTCCGGTAGCGGCAGTCGGCCCGGGTGGAAGGCTCAGTGTCAACCTGGGGTCTAAAAGGGCCAGTTCAGGATAAAGATAGGGGCTGTTCATTCCCTCCTTCTTTTCCAAATCCTTCCTTACAAATACCGATGTGAAGGTTACCTCGCTTCCCGTGCCAGCCGTTGTGGGAACCATTATCTTCGGGAGCCCACGGCCCGGGACCTTATTCAACCCCAGATAATCCACGGCCTTTCCCTTATTAGCAGCAAGAACGGCAACCGCCTTTGCGACATCCATGGCGCTTCCTCCGCCGATACCCACAACCGCATCACACCCATCTTTCAGGGCGATCTCCGTCCCTTCATCCGCAAGTTCCAGGGCGGGCTCCGCTTCAACCCTGTCAAATATGGAGTACTTTATTCCGCCTTTATCAAGGAGAGCTGAAACTTTCTCCCTGAACCCGGCCTCGGAAAGGCTTTTGTCAAGTACTACCAATGGGTTATTGCCCCCAGATTCCTTGATGTGTTCTACCAGTTCGTCAAAAGACCCGCTTCCAAAGACAACTTTTTTTGCTCCCGTAAAGGAAAAGATTTTATTCATCTGCATACCACCCTTTTTGTTAAAGTTTATGGCTTTTCTAATAAGTTTCCGGTCGGGCAAAGTCAAGCCTTTTTGTTTCCGATACACCTTTCAGCATTCCGGCAGATCCCGCGGATAATCTGCGCCTCTTTTGAAAAGAGTTTCGTCCTTGAGAGAAAACGGCGAATATTCATCATCCAGTAATCGGGTTTTTCCAGGTTGATAAAGTCTATCTTCACAAGCATCTCCTTCAGGTGGCCGTACATCCCTTCAAGCTCAAATGACGTGGCCAGCTTCGGTGTAAATCTTTCGGAAGATGGCGTGCGAGCCGTGAATATCTCATAGCACAGGATCATCACGGCATGGGAAAGATTGATCGATTTAAGCTCATTAGATGTGGGAATAGCTACCAGAAGATGACAGTATTTCAGCTCATCATTTGCCAGACCCGCATCCTCCGGTCCAAAGAGGATGGCAACCTTATTGTTTTGGGAGATGTCTGCTATCTGCCTGGCCATTTCCCCCGGCTGAACAACAGGCCCCCGTGCACTCCCCAGCCTGGACGTGGTTCCAACAATATAGTTAAACCCGGAGAGGGCCTCGCCCAACCGGTCGAAATATTTTATGTTTTCTACTATATCAGAGGCAACATGAGTTGCCATCTGTTTCATTTTCTCCATATCGGGATACTCGTGCCCCACCACAAAGAGGCCCTCAATTCCCATATTCTTCGCGCATCTTGCCGCGGAGCCTATGTTTCCGGGATATTTCGGATTATTCAGAACGATCGTAATGTTTTCTGTCTTTGTTGTTGTATGCATTTTTCCTTCTTCTATAGATCATAGAGCTTCTCATCCACCTGTGGTTTTGACCGCCCGGTTTTCCCCTTCGCCTTGCGATTCAGGATAAACGGGTCTTCTCCCTCCAAGAGAGCCCCCATCTCTTCCTCAATCTTATCAGGGTCTTCACCCGCCTCCATACGACTTAGGGCCTCTTCCATACCGGAGCCCAGCCCCAGACCCGCGGCATTCGAAAGCTTTCTCATCAGCATCGCGGCCTGGCGCGGGTCGTCTTCATTCATCTTTTCCGCCTCATTCGCAAGCATCGCCATCGCCCTTTCCATCTTTGCCTCATCAATCGGCGGCATATCGTCATCAGCCTCATCTTTGCCACCGGAAATTGTGGCAAAAACGGACATCTGGCGTTTTAACTTAATCGTCTTACACTGCGGACAAAACGGAACCTTTTCGGTATTCACGGCCTTCGAAAAAAAGTTGTATATGGTGTTGCACCCTTCACAATAAAATTCGTATATCG
>JADFWA010000333.1 GCA_015222855.1 Pseudomonadota bacterium
CGTCTCCCCCGGTGAATACCCCTTCAGCATCGAGCTTCTGCCGGATCGATTGAAATGCCGGCTTTATCAGGGAGACAAAACGCTTGTCACAGGAGTTTTTAAAAGATGAAACTCAATTTTTCAGGCAATAGCGCCCTGATTCTGGGCGGCAGTTGCGATCTTGCCATAGCTCTTGCCGAATGCATGATGAAAGCGGCGCTTTTCCCGATCTTGACCTACAGAAACGAAAAGGGACAGAGGCATATATCGGAAAAATTGGGGGCATTTACGGAAAAATACAGCTCTTTCTATCTCAACTTCGGCGACCGTGATTCCCTGGACTCCCTGTTTGAGCAGATCGGAGATGATATCGATTTTCTAGTAGATTTCGCCCAGGGCGATTTTGAAAGCTATATAGCATCCGCCGATGAGGACAGCATCCACCGCTATTTTGCTGAAAATATCTCTTTCCGTGCGGAAATCCTGAAAAGGGCATCAAGGGCGATGCTGAAAAGGAAAAAGGGGCGTCTTGTTTTTGTCTCCTCATCGGCGGCGGACAGACCCAATCCCGGTCAGGGTTTTTACGCGGCCGCCAAACTGGCCTCGGAGGCGCTTTACAGAAATCTGGGACTGGAATTGGGAGGGCGTGGGATCACCACCGTAACGCTGCGCCCCGGTTATATCGACGCGGGACGGGGGCAAAAATACATGCAAGCCAGAAAGGAAGAAGTCCTCAGGATGGTGCCGATAAAAAGGGCTCTTACCGCGACCGAGGTGGCGGAAACCATCCTCTTTTTCCTTTCCGACAGCGCCGCAGGCTTTAACGCCACCGAAATTGCCTTGGATGGCGGGCTGACCGCGGGGAAGTAACCACCGCAAAGACGCAAAGACCGCAAAGAAAGCTTTAACTTGGAATTTAGAGTTTGATGCTGCGCTGTCAAAACCCATACATGATGGACTCATAAAAAGTCCCTTTGGCCTGTCATTTCGAGAACGACGCTTCAAACGTTTATTACGGCGCTGTTGCCGCACCACGATTTGCTGCAACTGTATGTGTTGCCAGACTCCTCAACACAAATAAAATTGCCGGCTTTCACGCTACAGCCTGTGCAGCCTTAAACTTGCGCCCTTTGCGGTAGCGTACTTCCCCATGTTTGGGACGACTTGTGCCGTTATTGCCGCGGGCAACCTCAATGGAAACTGTTTTGCCATTAATTTTAACATGCTGAAAAGCGTCAAGTATTTGCGGGGCAAATCTGCTATCTGCTTCAAGCAGAGCCGTGTTCCGCATAATTTCAATCTTTCCGACTTTAATGCGCCCACCACCTGGAACACCATTAATCTTTCCAATCAGACCCTGGGGCATAATCCCGTCACGCCGGCCAACATTAAGAAAAAAACGGGCAAACTTCTGCTTGCGGTTTGCATTGTTAGCAGACTCCCCACTCTGTCGTTCTCTTTTACCCTGCCGCTTTTTCTCTCCATCACTTACATTGAGATCAGGAGCATTTTTGTAATATTCCAAGAACCGATTAAACTCCAAAGAAACAAATCTCTTGATAAGCTCTTCGCGATCCAGGGATCCAAGCTTTTCTGAAATTTCTGCATACAGTGGATCAATCTGGTCGTAGTCCACCTCAACTTTCGTAACGACATCAACCAGGCTAACCATCTGCTTTTCACAAATCTCTACACCTGAAGGAATACGGCACTGCTTAAACTTCTTTTTGATTTTCTTCTCAATTTCCCTGATCTTAAATCGTTCCTTCATATGAACAATAGCAACCGATGTTCCAGTACGTCCAGCCCGGCCGGTACGACCGCTTCTATGGGTATAATTGCCAAGATCGTCAGGAAGATTGTAATTGATCACATGGGTCAGATCATTAACATCCAGGCCACGAGCAGCAACATCGGTTGCCACAAGTATTTGCAGATTCTTGCAGCGGAATTTTTTCATCACTTGATCGCGCTGGGACTGGGACAAATCTCCATGCAAAGCATCGGCGTTGTACCCGTCCTGAATCAATTTATTGGCTACTTCATTGGTCTCCTGCCGAGTACGGCAAAAAATAATTGAATAATTATTGGGGCAATTGTCTACGATTCGCTTCAAAGCAATATAGCGATCCCTGGCATGAACCGTGTAATACTCATGGAGCACATTTTCTGCGCCTGCATTGCGTTTACCGATTGTAACCTCAACAGGATCAGACATATACTTACCGGCTATAGCTGCAACTTCTTTCGACATCGTTGCCGAAAACAACAATGTATTTTTTTCTAAGGGTGTCTGGGCCAGTATGGCGTTTAATTCATCCTGAAAACCCATTTGCAGCATTTCATCAGCTTCATCAAGCACAACATAACGCACACCAGACAGGTTAACCTTACCGCGGTTGATTAAGTCATTTAAGCGGCCTGGGGTTGCAACAATAATCTGGATACCTTTACGCAGGGCTTTAATCTGCTGCTCAATACTTGCACCACCGTAAACTGCTAATATTCTTAATCCCTCAACATGCCGGGAAAAGGCTTCCAAATCTCTGGCTACTTGCACGCAAAGCTCCCGCGTAGGACACAGAACCAACCCTTGCGTTTGCCTGCTTTTTGTGTTTGTCATCTGAATCAATGGAAGGCCAAACGCTGCTGTTTTGCCTGTTCCGGTTTGCGCCAGGCTTACCAGATCTACTTGTCGTTCCAGCATTAATGGAATGACCTGTGCCTGAACCGGGGTTGGTTCTTGAAATCCTAAGGATGTTAGCCCCTTAAGGATATCGTTGTTAATGCCAATACCTGCAAATGTATTCATAATGTTTGTTCTTCCTATCTAAAGAGTGAGTTGGGAACTGCACAAAAGTGCAGGCCAATTAAAAAAAATGCCCCGCACTGTGCGGGGCATTCGAAATACCATCTTGAAAATTATTTAAAACTGAACCACATTGGTTGCAGCAGGGCCTTTCTTCCCTTCAACAACTTCAAAACTAACAGATGCACCTTCGTTCACTTCTAACTACTCCTTTTTATGCGGCCCTCTATCATAGCCATTTAATAAACAAGAACATTATCCCGAAACCGCTAAAAATAAAAAAACCGCATAATCCTACACAAGAGGATTGCGCGGTTTGATATAGCAGTCTCTCATAATAAAAAAGATAGTACTCTACAATGAATATTACCTTTTACTCCATATCCATAATAAAGCAAGCTGTTTTTTTCCGAACCACCCGACCACGCCTCAAGAATGACCTGAAAGATACTACAGTTACTGGCCTCGCAACCAACCGGTACTTCTCCGCAAACCCTTCGGATTCCATCTCGCGATGGACACCCTGCCCTCCGGTTGTCTCTCGACAGAGTGCATACTTAGGTGCATCCCCTTGTCTGTTTCCACCGTTTCCGGCTTCGTGCCCCATTTAGGGTTCTCCTTATTCGCACTCCCCGGCCAGCGAGGCATTACCCCCGCCTTTGGATATGACACCCCTCATCCGGGTGTCAGAGGGACTTTAACCCTCCTGATCAATGCGCTGCCCAGCGCACACTATAAACCCCTCCGACTCCCGATACAGCCCGCCGCGATTTCGTTGCCTTATACACGCCAGTTGTCATCCCTCATAATCACCATATCGGGTTTCCAGCACTGGACTGTTTGTCTTCCACAACATGCCGCCCCTGCTACCCCGGAAGATCCCACGAACCGCTTCCGTTCTCCAAGTCCGTGTCTTCGGCCTTCCCCATGTGTCCACTGGGTCGGCATCTTCATTAAAGTTTACCGAGGCTACCTGTAGGTTCACTTGCGTTACGGCCTGCAGCTTTGCCAATTGGAAACTTACGACCCCTCGTTACCGAGACGCCGCTCCCTTGAAGTACCGGGGTGAATCGGACAATTCCCCGGACGGGACTTTAACCCGTAAGATCAAACAGTTGTCACTGCGTACGGGCACAATACTAAATTATGCGGCTATTGCCCCCTCTCCAAGAACGACCACAAACACACAGGAACAGTGAATAATTAAGTATCATGTCCCCTGAATTTGTCCCCTGAATTTCTACTGAACAATATGCGCCAGATGGGCGGCGGTTGATCCCCGGAGCGCTGAATACGCTCGATTAATTTTTCGGTCGCACTCAAAAAAAACTTGATTATTATTAAATAAAGTGAAACCTATGGGGGTAATCAAGGGGTAAATTGGCCTGCCCTGGTGCATACTTGATATATACAAGTTAATGCCATTAACTTAATCTCAGATTAGCACTCGTTTGTCATTTCGAGCAAAACGAGAAATCTTGTTCTGCTTGAACTTAGAAGATTTCTCCTCGCAAAGGCTCCTCGAAATGACAGGACGGAATTTCTTAAGTTAATGACATTGATATACAAGTTTATAGCCAATTAGCCAAGTCTGGGCCAGGGTCGAGCGGTTGAGTAGTCGAGTGAAGGAACCTTCTATGATGGATTTTTTCTTTCTTACTAACGAGTCTCACCCCCTTTTTGTACTTGGCCTTGTTTTGCTGTGCGGCTACCTTGGGGGGCGGATTGCAAACCAGCTCAAGTTTCCCCGGGTCAGCGGGTATATTGTGGCCGGCCTCCTGCTGAGTTCGTCTGTAACCGGGATTATTCCGCTGGACATGGTCGAGCATAAACTGTTCATTATTACTGATATTGCGCTTTCGGTTATCGCCTATGCCATTGGCGGAAGCTTAAGCATCTCCAAGCTGAAGCGGCTCGGCAAGAGCATCGTCTGGATCAATTTTACTCAGGCCTTTGGGGCGTTCATCTTGACTTTTATTTTTATTCTCATTCTGGGCCCGTTCATTGTGCGCTCAAGCATGCCCCACATCGATTTTTTAACCGGCTACCTCCCCCTGGCATTAATCATCGGGGCGATTTCCGTGGCCACCGCGCCGGCTGCGATACTTGCCATCGTGCACGAATACAGAGCAAAAGGCCCCCTTACAACCACGCTCCTCGGCATAGTGGCACTCGATGATGCTACCGCAATCATTATATTCGCCTTTGCCGGTGCTGCAGTCAGCGCTCTGACCGGCATGCACACCGCTTCCCTCTTGAAAATGGTAGCGGCTCCAACAGGGGAGATCCTCGGTTCCCTGTTGCTCGGAGTAATCTTCGGTATTATCCTCGCGTGCATGGTGTCGTGGGTCAAGAAAAGGGAATCCTTGCTGGTGGTCATCTTGGGAAATATCTTCCTTTGTGCTGGGATTTCTGAGGAGTTGGGAATCTCTCCGCTCCTCGCCAATATGATGGTCGGATTCTTTATTGTGAACAGGGCAAAACACAGCCATGATCTTTTCGATATCTTGGAAAATGTGGAAGAGCCGATATTTGCGCTTTTCTTCACACTAGCCGGAGCACATTTTGATTTAAAGGTTCTAAAGTTAGCAGGCCTTATGGCAGTGGTAATCGTATTCGGCCGTTTTTTCGGCAAACTGATCGGCACACAATTGGGGGCAAGCATATCGCACGCTCCGGCAGTAGTTAAAAAATATCTCGGTATTAGCCTTCTCCCCAAGGCTGGTGTAACGATCGGGTTGGCCTTTATGGCCAGGCCCCTTTTTAGCGATGCACTCCTTTATGACATTATGATAAATGCTGTATTGGGATCGGTTATCATCAATGAACTTGCCGCTCCGCCGTTTGTAAGATATGCTCTTTTAAAGGCAGGAGAAGGACAAAAGGAGGTTAAATGAAGATTCGCGAACTCCTTCGATCAATAGAAAAAAGAGCGATACCTGTTGTCAGAGAGGATGACAGTATCGATGCTGTGGTGGAAAAGGTATTCGAGTACCCAAACACCCGCTTGATCTATGTAGTTGACGATCACGGCGTATTAAAGGGGACTATCTCGTTAGGGATGCTCCTAAGGCACATCTTTCCCCACGCCTACGAACCGAAGGTTCATGCTCAATCCTTTCTCGCCATGATCACCTCTGAAAAGGCAAAGCATCTTATGACAAAAGGATTGATAACCGCTGATGTCGAAGACAATGTGGAAGAGGTAATGAAGCTCATGGCAAGGGCGCAGGTAAAAGAGATTGCTGTTGTGGATAAAGAAAAAAAGGTTGTCGCCGATATCACGATGATCGATCTATTAAAGTTGTACAAGAACAGATAAGAAGCTGTATGGACACGATAGACGAGCTAAAGAGAAGTCAGCTTTATTCGGAAGAGCTGGGGATAAAACCAGACAAGAACGATAAAGAATGCTTCAAATGGTTTTTAGCAAGTATATTGTTCGGTGGCCGTATATCAGAGACTATCGCTAAAAACACCTACAGGGCCTTCCATCGCTATGGACTTCTTACTCCGCAAAAGATACTAAAAGCCGGCTGGGACTTCCTGGTGAATCCGATAATGAGAGAAGGTGGCTATGTTCGATATGACGGGAGAAAGTCTACGCAAATACTGCGGAACTGTAAAACTCTCCTGGATGAATATGGAGGTAGTCTAAGGGAAATCCACCGTATTTCTATCGACAGCAGAGACCTTGAAAACAGGCTGCTTGCCTTTTATGGGGTTGGACCCATCACAGTGAACATTTTTCTCAGGGAGCTAAGGCCTTACTGGCCCAAAGCGGATCCAGATCCGCTACCGATTGTGAGCGAGCTGGCCAGAAAACTTAACGTGGAACTTAACAGGTACCCGAGAAATACCGTCACTTTTGTCAGGATGGAGGCCGGATTGATCAGGCTGAGAAAAAGCTTGAAGTAACCATCAATCCGGCGAGGTTGAATCAGCACAGAATGGGTAATATGGGGACATCCATGATAAGTTTTGTCACTTCCCATATTTAAATATGCCCTTATTCGCATCGTTATTTATTTAGATACTTTTTATATGGCATAATCATTCCCTTTTTCAACCGTTTGGAAAACTCTTTTCTGATCGGGGGTATCCTGGTCAAAAGCGACATGACGTTGGCCATGAGCCTTTTTTTATAAGCCTTTTGC
>JADFWA010000334.1 GCA_015222855.1 Pseudomonadota bacterium
CTTAAAGACGATCGCTTTAGGGCTTAGAGAGACTTGTAAGTTGGACAATGCAGAGATCGCTGATTACTTGATTGAAAAAAAGGGAATTAACGCTAATCTAAGAAAAGACGAGATATTGCGGATATTAACCTCTTTGAAATGATAAATTGACGACTATTTGTTGACAAATAATACCAACTTAGTATTGTAATTGGTGGATTCACTGAAGTCTTAGCAAATAAAATTAACTCTTTTATCACAAAGAAAGAGGGAATCGTGGGCAGATTATGAAAATATCCCGTTTCTCAAATGGAGAGATGGGGTTTTGTTGTTCTGGGGATTGGTGAGCTGGATAGATGGCAAAAAGCAAGACCTGACCCCGAGTTGACCTAAACCTCACAAGGCTAAAAAAGGAGGTTAGATTCTATGAAAATAATCATCATCTCTATAATCCTCTTGGCAGTTTGTGTGTGTTTTAAGCTTATTATAAAAACCAGTAAAAAATCTTTGTTAAGACAAATGTTGGAGTATGTTGATATGGTTAAAGTAACATTGTATAAAATTTTCAGAGATGACTTATCGGATAAGTATGGGGCAAAGGGCAAGGACTTCTACACAAAGTTGGCAGCAGCAATGGTAAACGAAATTTTTAGCGACCACACCGAAGAAAGCCAAGGTTTCTTAAGTGAGTATGGTGCCGTTGTCGTGAAAGAATTAGCAGAGATTGGGAGGAAATATCCTGACATCAAGAGACCAATCACCGACGCCTTAAGAGTTAAGATACAGGTGGAATTTATGGATTCTGACACAATGAGTGATTCAACAAATAAAATATTCCAAAAGGTCATAGAGTATGGTCTTTTTATCGAGGGAGGTGAAGCCCCTAATCCGGATTCATTTAAAAATGTTGTTGATGAATTCGCTGAAAGTTATCAGAAGTTTGGCGAGAGAATTCATGACAATTAATTCAACATAGATCTACTCAAGTTGGTCACTCACCGCTATCAGATGTAGATTACTATTTGAGCGCGGGAATTCCTCCTGTTCCCGGAATTACTCGGAATTACGCTTGGCACAGAGGGTAGACCTATGAAAGAAGAGAAGATATAATGAAATCACAGCGATTCCTGTACAGCAAGCGACTTTCTAGATGCTGCTCACATCGCGCACTACTAATTCGTAGTCGGGATGGAGGCTTTGTCAGCCAGAACTGTCTTAAGTGTGGTAAACCAGATTATGTCTCAAAAAACGCACTTCCTGATTTGGTCTGTGACCATTGCGGAAATAGCCTCGATATCAATTTACACGATAATATGAATTACTTCTACGAATGCCGCAAGTGCAATCGATGGTGGAAATTATCCGAAGTTATTCCTCACTGGAGCGAACTTTTTAAGTATTCTGGACTCGGGGTTGATAGTGATCAACTCTAACAAAGTCGGGGTTCCGCTCAACTCTACATTCCATAAATTACAAAAATTCAAGGGACATGATACTTAATTATTCACTGTTCCTGTGTTTTTGTGGTCGTTCTTGGAGGGGGCAATTCAATAACCGCATAATTTAGTATTGTGTCCCTAGATTACCACAGAAAACGTCAATAAAGAACTTACTCCGCAATATCAGGGTATATTGGAAGATACGGATATTTTTCCGCTTAATAAATTGTTGGGCTTTTTGACAACGAATATACGAGGTTTCTAAATGTCATCGTCTCTTGATGTGGTTCTCACCCAAGATGCCATCAAATTAAAAAGAATAGATCAATTAATTGTTAAATTGATCTTAGAATGGAATATTGACGAACTTTTTAAGACAATCCAGGAATTTATGGATTTAAGAAAAAAGATAAAGAAAGACTTAATTGACTATCCTACTGCCAAAATCCATGACACCCAAGCACAAGAAATACTGAGCAAGATAATACAGGAAGAACCATTTCAAGCAGACAATTTTCTCAAAGCTCTTGAAAACAAAACTGGCGAATCCTATGATTTTGATAAATTAGAATATGATGAAATTGAAGAACTATCAGACCTTTTTTATTCATGGTTCAGCCACTATGAATATCTTGAAGGTCTTTATGAGATAGGTTCACTGATAGTAGGCTTTTCAATACCTGATACTCTTAAATCATATGTTTCAGAAGCACGGACGTGCTATGCTTTCCAGCAATACAATGCAGTTTATGGGCTATGTAGAACTATTCTTGAAATCGCAATACGCCACCGATGCGAAAGAAAAGGAATTATAAAACATCAAAAAGGCAAAATTGTTGATTTTGATGTGTATCGCCCGGGGGAACTTATTAATAAAGCAACAAGAGGCCCCCTACGAGACAAAGTAAAAGAAATTTATAGTGACACAAGTGCGCTACTACATGGTCGTAAAACGGTCAATTCTGATGATGCAAAAAAAATGTTTAAGGACACATTAAGGGTTGTCCAGGATTTATACGGCCATTAACTGGGTATTCGGGGGACATCTATGATAAGTTTTGTCAAGGGGTCAGGTCTCCGTTTGACTTATCTTTTCTGAAACAGAATGTATTGCGTCCTACCTTTCAATGGTAAAGTTCAATAAGGGGGGACTTCAGGGACGCCCCTAAAATAATAAGTTTCTGGGGAAATGGGGTCGGACCCTCCTTCCCTCGCTGATGGATGAATAGAATCTTATAATATTATGGGCGTCCCTGAAGTCTACCCTTTCTTCTTTAGTTGGACATACGCAAAAAATCGTGATGAAAGATTTCCTAACTCTGGTTCCTGTTGTTTCATGATATTTCTCGATAATGGGTTATTAACCCATTATCGAGAAATAAAATAAATATCAACTAATCATGCTCTTGATATCTATTTTATTCCCTAACACCATCATGCCTGTAGTATATATGACTGTAGCGCAGGGCTTTAGCCCTGCATTAATACTTTCCATACTTCTTCAGGTTATACTTCGCCGCCTTGTTTGACGGATTTATTGCCAGTGTCTTTTTCCAGTATCTCACGGCTTTCTTTTTATCACCAGATGACAGGGCCTTCCATGCCAAGTCATTATACGCCTTGGCAAGATTGAATATCGCATCCCTGTCCCTGGAATTGATCTTGAGGGTCTTTTTCCATTCCTTGACAGCCTGCTCATAATTGCCATGATTATAATATATCCAGCCTGTTTCATTTATGGCCGCGGTATAGGATGGCTTCAACCTCAGTGCCCGATCATATTCAAGCAGTGCGTTGTAGATCATATCGACATTATGAAAGGCCTTTCCCAAACGATAGTGGGTGTCCGCCTCTCCGGAATCGGCATCGCGGGCCTTTTTCAGATACTCGATGGCCTTCGCCGGATTGTGCCTGAAATTATAGATAGCGCCCAGATAATAGTAGGCATCCGCGTTGTTTGGATCGATCCTGATAATCTCCTGAAACTTTTCGAAGGCGTTATTCAAATCGTTCTGCCGGAGGTAGAGTATCCCGAGCCACAAAAGGGCATAGGTGTTCCGGTGATCGATCTGAACAACCCTGGAAAATTCCCGGAATGCATCGTTAAAACGCTCCTTCTTCGCATAGAGTATCCCAAGCTGGTTATGGGCGTATTCATTGCCGGGGTCGACCCTGACGGTCGCCTGGAAACTTGCAATGGCCTCATCAAGTTTTCCCTTATAGTGAAAATCAGCCCCCCGGAAGAGAAGGTCATTAACATCAGCCGCCAAGGCCACGCCACTCCAGCAAAAAAATACCAGAACGGCAAATATGACAACCCGACCCCTGATCCTCATACCAGCCCCCTCACAATCGCATCCACAATCCTCTCCCGAAAGACATCCTGTTTAAGCATGGATTCATTACGGGGATTTGATATGAATCCCGTCTCCAGCAATATTGACGGCATTTTTGCCTTGCGAAGGACATAGAAATTGGCGCTATGGACACCACGGCTTTTAAGCGGAAGGTACTGTCCGAATCGTTTTTGGAATCCACGGGCAAATTTACCGCTTTCACTCCAGTAGAGTTTCCGTTCAAACTGGAACAGTATCTCCTCAATATCAATATAACCGCGGCGCTTCTTAAAGGGCGTGTCATACTTCAAAACCGCGTTCTCAAGCGCCGCCACCCTGGCCGCCTCCTTACTGGAAGCCCTTTCGGAACAAAAGTATGTCTCCGACCCGCGGGCATCACGATTTTTATTAGCATTGATATGAATACTGATGAAAAGATCAGCATGGTACTGGTTGGCAATGACGGTACGTTCGCTCAGGGGGACATAGTAATCTCCGGTACGCGTCAGAAAAGATTTAATCCCTCCACTTCTCTGAAGCCTTTGATGAAGCCTCTTTGCCAAATCAAGTGTGACATCCTTTTCCTTTAAACCGGCCTTCCCCACGGCCCCAGAGTCGAAACCGCCGTGACCGGCGTCGATGACCACACGTTTTACCTGATACCTGAGCCCATCCTCAGACCGAAGCCAGCTCAGCATTTGCGCCTCTTCCTCCAGTGCCTTCTTTTCCAGAGACGTTAGGGGCTTCTTTGTCTTTTTCAGCTTCGGAATCGGCTTCTGTGTCATGATCTCGGTCATCATCCGAGAATATACATCCTCCGGATTCAGCCTGACAGCTTGCCTGAACGCATCCACCGCCTCCGCCTTGCGGCCAAGGCCCCGGTAAGCGCGACCCAGAAGCCCGAATGCCCAGTCACTTTCGGGATCAAGCCGCACCGCTTCCTTCAACGCCTTTACAGCCTTCTCATAACTTCCGCCCTGAATCAGGTTCTGCCCTTCAAGGGCGTAATCAAACGATGTCTTCCCCCACACCAGGGAAGGAAAAAGGCTAATGGTTGAAGAGGCAAGCAATCCCTTCCCCAACAAATTCAGAAACGATCTTCTGTCCATTAAAATCCCCCTCGATCCCCCTTTACAAAAGGGGGAAGGTAATCGGACCCTATTTGCCGGCAAACGCCTTTCCCTCGGGGGCTTCCAGCCAGGGTTTGATATTGATATTATCCCCCCAGATGACGTTTTTATCGGGCGGGACCGTCCCCCACCAGTTGTGACGGGCGTCGATCTGGATAGATGAAAATGCCTGCACAGCCACTGCATTATTAACGAAGTTATTGTGATTTATCTTGGGCCGCGACATTCCGACGCACTTTATGCCGCCCTCGCCAAGGTTGCCGGCAATAGTATTGTAAAATATTTTGGGCGCCGCATCATTACGACAGTAAATACCATTCTGGGCATTTTGGGCGATGTAACAATAGGAGATTTCCGGAGCGCCGTAGTAAACATCAAATGCAGTCGTGGCGGATTTTACAATACAATATTCGAAGAAGCTGTTCACCCTGGTCTTCTTTTCAAAACGTACTGCATTGCGGTAATCGCCGGCCGAAGGAGTTGCTCCCGAGGATATAAACAGAATCGGATCTTCATCGGTGCCCCGTGCAACCACACCGCCATCCTGTGCGATTATCGAGGTGTTCTGGTCAAATCTGATCACAACTCCCGGCTCAATGTAAAGTGTGACGCCTTTATCGACGATGACGTCTTTTACAATCCTGTAAGGACTGTTCGACAGAATGAGAAACGCATCCGCGTTTACAGCCCCGCTCAACTTCGCCGCCAGAATTGGAGGTTTGATCGATTTCCCTTCCGGCCAGGCGCTATTCAGGACTGAGCCAATGTCAATCCTTCCCTTAATCCTTTTCAGGATATCAAGACAGTCAGCGCTGCCCCACCAATTATCACGGGCATTGACCGCCTCTCCCGACATGGCGGCCACCATATCAAAGGGTTTGTTATCGTAAATATTATTCTCCGTTGCGGACATCCGGCTGTTCTGAACTGTTATTCCTGAACCACTGTTTTGAACAATCAGATTATGTTTGACAGTGGGAGATGCATCCCGAACGGCAATTCCTCCTCCGGCATTACCCTGAATCCTGTTTTGTGTAATGGCAGGTCTGGCTCCACTTGCCGCAAGGATCCCGGTTTTACTGTTTTTATGTATCGTATTTTTAGTCAACTCCGGCCTGGAAAACGCGCCCAGAATCTTGATACCAACAACGTTGGCCGTCAGTTCACAGGCCTCTATACGGGGAGAAGATGACTGGCAGGTTATTCCCGCCCTTGCATTCTTAACGCGGCAAAATCTGAGGAGGTTTTCTCTCTCTTTTACATTATTGAAGGTAATACCATCCCAAACTCCTCCCTCTCCCTCTGCCACACCAAAGGAAATGAGTTGCTTGTCGTCTCCCACAGCCTTAAGACGCCCCTCAATAACCAGGCCGCCACCCTTTGACCGTATCTCGGTCCCCGGCTCAATGGTCAGAAGAGTTTTATCTTTAACAAGAACGGTGTCTTCGATGACATAGGGACTGGCGCCCGCGTACCATGTTGTATCGCTCTCAATGGAACCGGATACCGGAGTCGGGCCCGGTGGCACAGGCATCCCGATAATGGTTTGAGTCTTTTTGCTCTCATTGCCGACTGTGTCTGTGGCTGAAACCTTATAATAATACTTCCGGGAATTGACAAGTCCGGCATCCCGCTGTTGATCAAATTCCGTCCTGGCCACCTCCTTGAATCCGGAAAGCGGTGTAATGCTGCGATAAACCCGGTAACCCGTCAGGTCGGGTTCGGTATTTTTGTCCCATTTCAACAAAACAAAACCGTCCCGTCCCACAGATGTCAGACCTTTGGTTTTCTCAGGTGGAGTGGTATCCATGGTTACAGCGCCTATGGCATCGATCCAGTGGGCGGTATTTCCGGAATCATCGGTCAGATAACCGGTGATAATGGCATTTGTCACGTTATCCCCCGGCACAACCCTGTAAGTTCCCAGATAACCGCCGGGTTTAACCTCCACCATGTCTATACCCTTTTTATCCTCTCCTATATCGAATGAGGCCTGCATCCCGGGGGTACCCTTGATGACAACCCTGATCTCATCACCGGCCTTCTTTGGAAATCCTCTGGTATCCTGGGTAAGTAACGTAATATCGGGAGGACGAAGCGCCTCGGCAATGGTCGGCACCGGAATGGTCTTTACCATATCCCTGAACAGGTCGTCACACGCGCGCAGCAGTTGAATATCCCTCATATTCATGGCCGTGGCAATTATAGTGGCAATAACACCCACAGGCGACACGGAGATACCACCTTCATGTATGCGCGCCACATGCTGGCCGCTCCAGAGGAAATGGCCTGTCTTGGTATCATACATCTTAATCTCAGCGCCCACAGACACCTGTGAGTACATTACTGCAAAGAGTTTATCGAAATTGGATATTTCGCCAAAGATTACCGCATCCACATTAAGGATTTTCCCCAGCTCCTGTGGTAATGTTGAATTTATTACTTCAGGATCTGTAAGTCCGGCTTTTCTCAACAGGCGGTCAACACGGCACAGTTCCATATCTTTATAGGGAACGGAGCTGAAGTGATTGTAAAAGCCCCGCCGTACTGTTCTGGTGCCCTTTTTGCTTCGGGATTGATCAAGAAACGGAAGCACCGCCACGCTGCGAGGCTTGTGCTTTTCCAGATATGGATCGACTTTATAAGTTCCTTCAAAGGGAGAAATGATCTGAGGACTGATCGCGGTTTTCCTGGTGGCTACAACACAGCTCTGGATCATGATGAGCAGAGGTAACAATAAAATAAAACAAATAAACCCTCTAAAATGTCTCAACGTCCAGCAGTGCATTTTCATCTCCTTTTATAATCTCTCCATGACCTGGATAGATGGTTTGGGGTTTGATTGTATTACAGAGACGATTATAAGAATCTATGATTAATTTTCTGCTCCAGTAAAAACGGTTCAGGGCTCCGCGACCCCCTTCTTTCATATTCAGGATCATATCGCCGCAGATAAGCTCACCGGACGCACCATTGTAAAAGGAAACGGAATCCTCCGTATGGCCCGGTGTTGCCAGAACCTCCCATTCATCAAAACCGAGATTGTATCCTGTGTCACCCTCACATTTAAAGTAGCCGATTCTGTCCCGCCCATAGGGAAGCTTGACGATATTTCTGAGACCGGGAAGTGGTATACCGGCAAGACCCTCAAACTTAAAATGGGAAAATTTCCTTACGTACCGGGTGCTCGCGACGGACGCCGGCACACAACCGACAAACCAGTTTTTTATAAGAGACAGCTTCCTTTTGCCGTTCAGATAGTCTTCCACCATGTAATTGAACAGCGCCTTTGTAGTCGGCGGACACTTATCGAGGAGATGGCCGATCCCACCGATATGGTCTATGTGAAAATGGGTTGAGACGACATAGAGTATATCTCCCAGTTCCATACCGGGTGTACCGGTAACATACTCCACGACGTCCTCAGCGCTCCCGATACTTCCCACGTCGACAACCATCAGACCGTCTTTACCGGTAATTACATAGGTCCTTGCAAGGCCGGAATTTTTGAGAGGATGAACCATAATCAATTTAAATATCAAATATCAAAATGAAAAATGAAAAACCAACTAACCTGTTTAAGATTTCAGCACCTTTCATAATTTTTTCCATTTTACTTTTTAATTTTGCATTTTGATATTTTCATTGGCAGCGAAACTACCGCTCCATTCTGCTAACGTAATCTTTCAACGCTATCTGCCAGAACCTTAAGGTTTTTTGAGTAACATCAAGGAATTTACGGCAGCTCAAG
>JADFWA010000335.1 GCA_015222855.1 Pseudomonadota bacterium
CCTCAATCAGCTTCGGCGCCACATCATAAAGATCACCTGTAATACCATAGTCCGCAACTCCAAAAATGGGGGCATTCTCGTCTTTGTTTATGGCACAGACTACCTTTGCATCGCGTATGCCGGTCACGTGCTGTACCTGGCCGGAAACACCCAGGCCAACATAGAGTTCCGGTTTCACATGTATGCCTGAGAGGCCTATACACAATTCTTCCGGCAGCCAGTGCATCTCTTCGGAAATCGGCCTCGTGCAGCCTATCTCACCACCGAGAACATCGGCCAGCTCCCGGGCCAGAGCCATATCTTCCTCTTTCTCAATACCTCGTCCAGCACAGACAATAACTTTTGCTTCGGTTATATCCTTCGCTTCTTTTTCTTTCGGCTTTCTTTCGAGTACTTTTACCAATGATGGTGGAGGAGACGGAAGCTCTCTTACCTGCCCTTCCCTTCCGTCCTGCTTCGCAGCCGGTTCAAACGTCCGGAGAGGTATTGTAGCCATCTGAGGCCGGGTGTGACAGATTACTTCCTGCACTGCCGCTCCGCCAAAAGCCAGACGTTCCATTTCCAGTGTTTTACTTTCTTCACCGATGTTCAAAGCAATGCAATCACTGCACAGTCCGGTATTCAGGCAAGTAGCTATGCGCGCGGCCATTTCTTTGCCTCTCAGTGTAGCAGCCACGAGAATTATATCAGGGTCTTCCTTTTGCGCCTCTTCAACCATTACCGGGATGTAAGCATCCAGAGGCTGGTCTTCAGGAAGGGAGGGCAGCAACAGGACTTCATCAGCCCCATGGGAAATATAGTCCTCAGCCAGTTCACGGTCATGCCATAGAAATGCGGCCAGCCTGGTTCCCGTTTTCGAGGCGAGATCCCGACCAATATTTAAAAGCTCCAGGGTCTGTTCACGATTTTCCGCTAAAATCCAAACTCCAGCCATCTGTTACCCCCTTATCTGACAAAATCGTAAAATGTCCGATTCCCCCTCCCCTGGCCTGCCTGTGCGTCGCACACAGACAGGCGGGAGGGGAATAAAAGGTTCTCCCCTTTTTAAAGGAGAGTTAGAGGGGATTTTATTTTCACCCTCACCCTAACCCTCTCCCATTAAGGGAGAGGGAACATTTCAACTTTTTACAAAGTCGTCTTATCTGATTACTCCTTCCTTCATTAGCGCCTCCACAAATCCGGTGATATCCGCGGGTTCTGCCCCAAATTTAACGCAGTGCCGTTCCATACTCGCTGCGACCATGCCGGTGGTTTGTAACGCCGGCTCATATGTCTGCGCCAGATCATCCTTTGTGATACTTACAACCTCCTTTTTGGAGGCCATCAGGGTATCTTTCACTCCCGGAATCCTGGGAGAATTAATCTCAGGCAGTACTGTTACCAGGACCGGCATTGGCGCGGCAGTGACCTCCACACCATCTTCAACTTTACGTTCCGCTATAATTTGCTCACCCTCAATGTTCAGCTTCTGCACGAAAGAAATACACGGGATACCCAACCTTTCAGCCAGGCGCGGTCCGACCTGCTGGGTATAAAGATCACTCGACCCCTCACCACAGATGATCAAATCATATTCAATTTTAGAACGGATAACATCGGCCAGGATAGCAGCCGTTTGAGAAGGTTCGAGGTTCTCAAAAGAGTCATCGTTAATAAAGTAAGCTTTTTCCGGCCCACGTGAAAGGGCATCCTTTAAGCCTTTCGTGGCGTTGGGCAGACCTGCCGTTATGCCAAATACACTCCCTCCATATTCTTCTTTAAGACGAACTGCCTCTTCAATCGCGTTGCGGTCATAATCACTGATTTTGTAGTCCACCGACCCGAAGTCCAGTTCACCGGAAGAACCTGTCCGTATATATGCTTCATCTATAACCCATTTGAAGCAGGTCACAATGTTGGGCATAGCCTGTCACCTCACTTTGTAGAGTTCCGAGTTGTAGTTGTAGGGTGGGCATTGCCCACCAACTTTCTGTCAGCGCAGGACGTTTCCGGAGATAATCATCCGCTGGGCTTCCGAGGTGCCTTCGTAAATTTCGGTTATCTTGGCATCGCGCATCAGACGCTCCACCTTCGCGCCTTTGACGTAACCGTACCCACCGTGAATCTGTACCGCTTTGGACGTATGCTTGACAGCCATTTCCGATGCAAAAAGTTTGGCCATGGAGGCTTCCTTGCTGAACCGTTCTCCCTGATCCTTTAACCACGCCGCGCGATAGGTGAGAAATCTACCTGCATCGATATCCATTGCCATGTCGGCGATCATCCACTGAATTGCCTGTTGTCGTGCTATCGGTTTACCGAACTGGACCCTCTCTTTCGACCACTTGATGGATTCTTCAAGAGCCGCCTGGGTGATACCGACTGCCTGCGCGGCGATTCCAATCCTTCCATGATCGAAGCCGGTCATGGCTATCTGTAAACCCTGACCCTCCTCACCCAGCAGGTTTTCTTTGGGTACGCGGCAGTCTTTAAAGACCATCTCAGAAGTCTGGGAGGATCTTAGACCCATTTTCGCGAAGTGCTCTCCCGCTTTCATTCCAGGGGTATCTTTTGGAACAATAAAGGCACTCATACCCTTTCTTCCCGCTTCTTTATCCGTCCAGGCAAAGACAAGGTATGTATCCCCCGTGGGACCATTGGAGGTGAAGGTTTTGACTCCGTTGATTACGTATTCATCTCCGTCAAGAACGGCGGTTGTCGTTGCCGCCATCACGTCGGTGCCGGCTCCCGGTTCAGTCAGAACAAATGCCGCCAGGTGCTCCCCCTTCGCTAGGGGAACCAGGTACTTTTTCTTCTGTTCCTCGTTTCCGAACAAGAAAGGCAACGTGCATCCGATGCCGATATGAATCGACACGGTAAATCCCGTAGACGCGCAAGACCGGGAAAGTTCCTCTATGACGACAGAATGGGTTACATAATCCGCGCCGGCGCCCCCGTATTCCGTTGGAATCGGCACGCCCATCCAGTCCCCCTTAGCGAGCTTTTGAAAAAGTTCGGCCGGGTGACGGCTATTTTCGTCAATCTCTACGGCTATGGGATCAACATACTTTTCAGTAAATTCCCGCATGTTCTGGCGAATCAGTTCTTGTTCCTCTGTCAATTTAAAATCCATAATCATCCTCCTTTTTTCTTATTATTCAGTTTTTGATGAATTCGTAAAAAGTCTGTCATTCCCGCGTAGGCGGGAATCCAGAAAAAATAATGACAAAGGAGCTCAATGAAATGCTCAAAAG
>JADFWA010000336.1 GCA_015222855.1 Pseudomonadota bacterium
ATCTCCACCATGAATGTACTCTGTCCCTGGGAGAGGTTGTCCAGAGCGCCCACCCGGGTAAATATCCGGTCCGTAACACTCATGGAGGCTCTGGCCGCAGGTATAAATGAACCCATTTGGGCCATAATGACCATAAGCGCAACCTGCCGTAGAACGGTAGATTTGCCGGCCATGTTGGGTCCGGTTATGATGAGTATCTGATTTTCAGTATCGTCAATCCTGATGGTGTTGGGTACAAATCGTTCTCCGGCAATCATTTTTTCCACCACCGGATGACGTCCCTCTTCAAATAGAATATAGTCCTGAGTATTAAATTCCGGCCTGTGGTAGTCATTTTGATCGGCAATTTCAGCCAGGTTCAGCAGACAATCCAAATCGGCTAAAAATTGGGCAATCTGTTTAATGGCCGTGTTATTCTTTACAACCTCGTCCTTTATTCCATTAAACAGGTCATATTCAAGCACGGCTCTTTGGTCTTCGGCGCCCAAAACTTTTGATTCAAATGTCTTTAACTCATCCGTGATGTAACGTTCTGCATTAACCAGGGTCTGTTTGCGGACATAATGCAGGGGAACATCTTCCGAACGTGCCTTTGGGACCTCGATAAAATACCCGAATACCTTATTATAGCGCACTTTGAGTGCATTGATTCCGGTGGCCTGCTTTTCCCTGGCCTCGAGCTTGGCAAGCCACTCTTTGCCATGCCGGCTGACGGCGATCAGTTCGTCTAGTTCCTGATGGTATCCTTTCTTAATGATACCGCCTTCATTGATGGTATGGGGAGCATCTTCGCGGATCGACCTTTCGATCAATTCCGCCAGTTCACACAGACCATCTATATTCTGATTACATGCAAAAAGTTTCGCTTTTAGATGGGAAAGCAAAGACCATATACCGGGCAGGCTGTTAATGGAACGCTTGAGCGCAACAAAATCCCTGGCATTGGACTGCCTCATGACGATTTTGCTCCCTAGGCGTTCAAGATCATAAACCGATTTTAAGATCTCCCGGATATTCTTTCGAACCTGAATGTTTTCCTTTGCTTCTTCAATAGCGTCCTGTCTGGACTGAATCTTCAGAATATCCATAAGCGGATATTTGATCCACCGTTTAATCTGTCTCCCTCCCATGGCGGTAACCGTTTTGTCCATAATTCCCAGGAGTGTCCCCTGTCCGGATCCTGTACGAATATTCTTGATCAGTTCAAGGTTCCGACAGCTTAACTCATCAACCAGAAGATAATTACTCAGTGAATAGGTTGCGATGCCGGTGAAATGCTCTACTTTCTGTCTCTGGGTTTCCCGGACGTAAAAAAGAAGTGCTCCTGCCGCACGCACACCGGTTTTTAAATGTTCGCAACCGAATCCTTCAAGGGAAAGGGTGTTGAACTGATCAATAAGCCTTTCCCGTGCCCTGCTGTGTTCAAATGCACTGTCTTCTAAAAAGGTTATGGATTTTTCAGACAGTGCTTTTATAACGGGTAAAAGAATGGAATCATTTCTTGAAGATTCGGGGAAGAGAACTTCTCTTGGCGATATAC
>JADFWA010000029.1 GCA_015222855.1 Pseudomonadota bacterium
GGGGTTGAAACCATCATGGTCAACTGCAACCCGGAGACCGTATCGACAGATTACGACACTTCAGACAAGCTGTATTTTGAACCGCTTACTGTGGAAGATGTCCTCTCCATCTACGAAAAGGAACAGCCCGATGGTGTCATCGCCCAGTTTGGCGGCCAGACGCCGCTAAACCTTGCCAGTGAGCTGGCCGAGGCGGGTGTGAAAATCATCGGGACGTCCCCGGAGGCTATTGATCTTGCCGAGGATCGGGACAGGTTCCGCCAGATGATGGAAAAACTGGGTATTCCCATGCCTGAGTCCGGCATGGCCAGCACGCTTCCTGAAGCCCTTGAAGTGGCCAAAAGGATCGGTTATCCGCTTATGGTGAGGCCGTCCTATGTTCTCGGGGGACGCGGCATGGAGATAATCCATGATGAGGAGATGCTCGAACACTATGTAACCGCCGCCACAGGGGTAACCCCGGACCGGCCGATCCTCATCGATAAGTTTCTGGAAAACGCCATCGAGGCCGAAGCAGATGCCATCGCCGACGGCACCGACGCCTTCGTCCCCGCTGTGATGGAACATATCGAACTTGCCGGCATTCACTCTGGAGACTCGGCCTGCGTGATTCCACCGATCAGCATCCCCGACAAGCACTTGAAAACCATTTATGAATACACGAAAAAGATCGCGGTTGAGCTCAATGTAGTGGGTCTCATGAATATCCAGTACGCCATCTATGACGATACGGTTTACATACTTGAGGCCAACCCGCGAGCATCCAGAACGGTGCCTTTGGTATCCAAGGTCTGTAACATCCCTATGGCAAGCATCGCCACACAGATCATGATGGGCAAAAAGCTCTCCGACATGAATCTAAAACCGAAGTCCTTCCCCCACTTTGGAGTAAAAGAATCTGTTTTCCCCTTCAATATGTTTCCGGAAGTGGACCCGGTTCTGGGTCCGGAAATGCGATCCACTGGGGAAGTCCTGGGGATGGCGACTTCTTTCGGACTTGCCTTTTACAAGGCCCAGGAGGCTGCCCAGCAGCTACTTCCCACTGAAGGAGCGGTTCTGATAACAGTTTCGGACCAGGAGAAACAGGCTGCGCTTGAAGTTGCCAGGCGTTTTGAAAACCTTGGTTTCAAGATCATAGCAACCGAGGGAACACATCAGTTTCTGTCTGAAAATGGAGTCTCATCCGAATCTATCCTCAAGATGCACGAAGGCCGTCCCAACATCGTGGATGCCATCAAGAATGAGGAAATCCAACTGGTAATCAATACGCCTATCGGAAAGCTGAGCAAGTATGACGATTCTTATATCCGGAAGGCGGCAATCAAACATAAAGTCACTTACATCACCACGATGGCCGCGGCCATTGCCACCACCCGGGGCATTGAGGCCTTTCACAAGGGGCAAAGCGACGTCAAATCCCTTCAAGACTACCATGCGGATATTGAGTAGGGCCAGTTCCCCGAACTGGCCACCGATAAAAAATTGTACGGTCGGGTTTTATACCCGACCGTTTCCGGTATCGGGTGACATGAATTAAGTTTTGTCTGTTACAGCATCGTCTGAAAACGGAATGGTCAAATGGTATACCCCGCTTTCCACCTCGGCCTGGACGGGAAAGGGTGATTTTTCCAGTATCTTCATCATCGGCTTGTTATCGGTCAGGACATCTGCCGTGAAGCCTTCGATACCACGTTCCCCGGCCACACGGATCAGCATCTCATACATGAAACTTGCAATTCCCTTTCCATTGTATTTCTCGTCCACAATGAAAGCGATGTCAGCAAAGGAACGATCCCGGGTGCGAACATACCGGGCTTCAGTAATGATATGTTCTATTCCCGGTTCGACCTCTACGAGTCCCACGATTGACATGATACGCCTGTAATCCACGTTCACATACTCCTGCATCCTGGCGTGAGGCATGGTCTTGATAGGGCTGAAGTAGCGGTAGTAGACCGCCTTATCGGAAAAGCGGTAGAACAGCCTCCTCATATCATCTTCATCAGATGCCTTGATCGCCCGGAAGTGAACAGTAAGACCTCCTTTGAAAGTATGTCTGCAGGCAATTTTATCGGGATATAGATGACCGGTTTCCGAAAGGTAAATCTGATCTTCATACAGTATTTTCGCCTCTTTGGCCTGCCGGATAAGCCCAGCCCTGTCATCAGGATGAGCGATCTCGATCAATGTCAGGGCGCGTTCACGCACTGTTCGACCTGTCAGTGCAGCCACCCCGTACTCCGTAACAACAAGATCCAGTGACTCGCGATTGGAAAATTGGTTGGGAAAGTCTTTGATGGAAAGGAGAATGTTGGGCTCTCCTTTCAGGTTGCGGCTGGGAAGCGCGAAGATTGTTCGTCCTCCACGGGAATTGTCCGCACCTACGAAAAACTCCTGGGCCTCACCCGGCCCTACCGCTACATTTCCCGTACCGGCATGCAGGGCAATCCCACCGGTCAGATCAACCTTCCTTGTCGGCAGGATTACCATAAACCTGTCATTGAGCCCGATGTTCCCTGGATCTGCGACAACGTCGACTCCCTGGAATTCGATCATCGGGTTGCGATGCAGCCAGCGCATCAATTCCCGGGTTCCGTAAGCATAAGCCGTAAGTGACTTGCCCCTGAAACAACCCTTGTGCCTGTTGGTGACGGCGCCGCTTTTGACCAGATCCATGAGTGCATCGGTGAAAAAGGGTGTATGAATACCGAGATTTCGCTTGCGGGCCAGGCGCTGCCCCAGCGCCTCAAACAGCGGCCCGAGAAAAAACGCGACACAACTACCGTCCTCCACCATTGAAGCAACGTTGGCGGCCACCCTGTCAAGCACGTCGTCGACCGGCCAGCGTGGAAAATAAATCGGCGGTTCCTCTGCATGAACCAGATAGTCGAAATCTTTTATATGCACGAAGGTATCACCCAGCGTGCGGGGAACATGCTCATTGATCTCCCCTACCACCAGTGACGCCTTTTCCATTGCGTGCCTGGCGACGTCGACCGACACTCCAAGGCTGGAGTAACCCGCTTCATCAGGAGGTGTGATCTGGACAAAGGCGGCATCAACCCGGATCGCGCCTGACTCGACGAGCCATGGAATCCGTGAAAAGCGGCTCGGGATCAGATCAACATGACCGGCGGTAATCGCCTTATTGGCCACCCAACCGGAAAAGAAGGTCTTGAGCCGGTATTTCTCCGGATAATATTCATCGATGGAAATAGCGCTCCCAAGGCTTACAAGTTGGATGAGCTCCAGGTCGGAAAGATTGTCCTGATCGGAAGAGATCAGGTGCTTGACCAGCGTGTGCGGCTCGGCAACCCCTGTCCCCAGGAAGATGCTCATCCCCGGCTCAATCTTCGCAAGCACGTCTTCTGGTGAAACCACTTTATTTTTCCAATCAGGGGAAGAATTTTCGGACATTATGAACCTCTTGAAAAGTATCTGTCAGGGTGTACTTAAAATTTTACCACCACCGGGCCACACCAGCCTGAAATGCTCGATATTTAGAGTCAAAAGGCGTTCAACTTTGGATTTTTGCGCAACCTTTGCTATCAAAGCATCATAAATGATACCACCAGCCAGTCCCAATTCAGACATGCGCTTTATTGTGGAACTATATTCAGCAGGAGAAAGTGAAACTATCCTGGCCATTGTTTCGATGTTCTCGTGAATAAGTCTCCATGCTACAGCAGATGAGATACGAGGTTTTATGGGAAGAGTGCTCAACACGGCATATAATTCAGTCAAAGTATGGCTGGCAACAACCAGATCAAATTCTTTTGCTTTGGCTTGTTTAAACCAGGAGAATGCTCTCTTATGCACAGGGTGGGATTCAACCAGTGCAGCCACAATTATAGACGTATCAAATAAGATTTTCATTTTCCCTTTCCGACACTCTTTATCCTCTTTTCCCGGTGTTTCGTAATAGCCTCATCAAGATTTCCTGTAGGAGTACCGGAAAACACTAATATCCCATCTTTCAAAACAAGATTTGGTTCGCCATGTACAGGCTTCAATACAATAGCCTGCCCATTTTCCTCGACACGAATTTGATCTCCCGGCTCAAGATGGAGGTCATCACGAATTTTTTTAGGTATGACGATTCTTCCAAATTTGTCTAATGTCGTTTCCATATTACCTCCTCTTTTGGCAAATTATCATGTTAATTGCCAAAATTCAACCCCATAATTGGAATTGGAAATGCGCCAAGACAATATGGAAAGTAATCGTGAATATATTCACATAATACGGATGAATAATGTGATAACAATCACTAAACATGGAGAAAGATTTTTGGAGCCTTATACGAACCAACCTGATACATTTGTTACCCGTTTAAAGCGTCCAGCGGGCTGAAAACGGTTGAAAATTTCTTTTCCATCACATGGGTATAGATTTCCGTGGTCTTTACATCGGCATGGGCCATCAGTTCCTGGACAACACGGATATTAACACCGTTTTCCAACATATGAGTCGCGAAACAATGGCGGTAAGTTTTCCCGGTACGATACGCGTAATGGTGATAGCGCATGACTTGGCGAACCTGATCCATAAGCCGTAAATGAGTATCTGGCCTGAATTTTTGCTTGTTTTCCATGATGATATGATATACTGTCATAACGTGGAAAAATTAAGGTATAATTTTTTGGTTATGTACTATTAATATAAAAATAGATGGAATTTTTTGTATGTCAAACTCTAATATACTTCGTGGCCTAATGGACGGCCGATCCGTCTTCTTTCAAGAATTTTTGAAACACCCTCTTCAGATCGGGTCGATAATTCCGAGTTCTCGTTTCCTTGAACGCCGCGTTGTGGAGGCCGCTGGGATCAGTTCAGCCAAGACCATATTAGAGCTGGGTCCTGGCACTGGAGGCACGACCCGAGCTATACTGCGTGCAATGGCGCGGCACGCCAAGCTTCTAAGCATTGAAATCAATCCGAATTTTCACGCCTTGCTGAGCTGCATGGAGGATGATCGACTAATTGCTCATCTTGGTAATGCTCACGGGTTGAAAGAAATCATTCATATGTACGGGCTAGGCGCTATAGAGGTTGTAATTTCTGGTATTCCCTTTTCCACCATGAGCCACACCTCGGGATCTCAAATTATTGAGGCTATCTCGTCAGTGCTCGCTCCAGGAGGGCGCTTCGTGGTGTACCAGGTAAGCAAGCGAGTTACCTCCCTGTGCCAGCCCTTACTAGGATCGGGGCAGGTGGAAGTAGAACTTTTCAACATACCTCCGATGCGAGTTTACCGATGGGAGAAGAACGGCGCCTAATCGGGTAAGGGGGAGTTTCTCTCTCCCCCTCCCCAGTTGAGTAGCCCAAGGGAACCTCCCCCTCAGGCTCTCCCACAACCGGACGTGAACCTCTCGATTCATCCGGCTCCTATCGTTCAGCCTTTCCATAC
>JADFWA010000337.1 GCA_015222855.1 Pseudomonadota bacterium
GATGAGACTTGAAGGCTTCATCTCCCATCGCTTCGATCGCCTTTTTGCTGATGATGAATCCACCGGCGTAGTCGGAGACCTTAGGAAAAAAGAGGAAAGAAGAGAGCGGCTTTTCCAGAACGATCCTGACTGTATAGTCGTCCACCTTTTCGAATGTCATGCCGGTGTACTCACCGGAGTAAGCGGAACGCTTCGGATCTGCCGATTTTCGCAGAGAATAGACAACGTCGTCAGTGGTCAGTTCATAGGCCTTTGTCCTGGGACCCGGGTGGAACATGACCCCCTTTCTGAGTTTAAATGTCCAGACCTGCTTGCCGTCCACAATTTTTGGTTCAGGTATGGTTTCGGCGAGGTCCGGCTCGATCAAGGGAGCCCTGCCCGGTTTGTAACGGAGCAATCCATTGAAAATCATGTCCGCCATTATACGGGTCTGGGTCGCGGCGGCAAAATGGGGATCCAATGTGCCTGGCCTGGCCGCATCAAGAGCCATCCGCAAGACTGCCGGTGACTCCCCCGCTTTTGCCGGAGCACACAGGATGCCAGCCACAAAGACACTTAACAAGATAGCCAACAGGATTTTTTTGCGTTTTATAACTTTTCCCTCCATTTCTTTCCCGATCCCTGACCGCTGTTAACCGTTATTAGTTTGACATCAATGTTATAATACTTCATAATTTAAATCCATTCAAAAAAACGTCAAAACATCGTAACATTTTAGCTGTTTGAAAAAAGTAAGGATTATTATTGAAATCCACTCTAACTCCCCTTGCCCCTCACCCTGACCCTCTCCCTGAGGGAGAGGGAACTGTGGGAAAGGGGAGAACCTTATAATCTCCCCCTTCCCCGCCTTCGCGGGGACAAGCTTTTAAAGGGGGAATGACAGAAGTGTTTGATTTCGACTTTTTACGAAGCCGTCAACTTTCATCCATTACCTTTAACCTTTTACCTTTAACCTTATTATGCAACGACCACTAATTCCTCTACTTATCTTCCTCATGGCGGGAATAACCGCTGGCAATCTTATCCGTATACCGGACCCGCCGGTGATGATATTCCTTTCAATTTCTCTTCTACTCCTCCTGGTTGCAACCGCCAAAGAGTGGAAAGCCTTTATCATGGGCAACCTTGCCATCTCTCTGTTTCTCCTCGGCATCCTGAACATAAACCTCTGTCTTTATCCGGATACCACACCGGCAAATATATACAACTATACCGGCAAAGAAAAAGTCACGATCGAAGGCGTGATCTGCAAAAATCCTCTGGTATCACCCGACAGAACCAATCTGATCGTCGCGGCAACCAAGATTATAAAGGATGGCGCAATAACTCCGGTCGAGGGGAAAATACTGCTCTCTGTCCGGAACGGCGGGCAATTGTACAAATACGGTGATCTGATAAGGGCCAAAACCAGGCTTAAGACACCGCACAACTTTAACAACCCCGGCGGTTTCGATTACGAAAGATACCTCAGATACAGGAGCATCCGTGTTCGCGGATTTATAAATGGCCCTTCAGGCATTGTAGTCATCAGAGAAAACAGGGGAAACATACTCAAAATACAACTTGAAAAATTCAGAAGCGGACTTAGAAGCCTCATCGAAGAGAACTCGTCTTCTCCGGAAGGAAGAATCCTGCAGGCGTTGATCCTCGGAGAGAAGAAGGAAATCCCGAAAGATATTCTGGAAAAGTTTAACAAAGCAGGGATATCTCACGTCCTGGCAATATCCGGTCTCCATATCGGGATTATAGCATTCTTCTCCGTTCTTATTATCAGAAGCATCATGAAATCTTCCGAATATCTCCTTCTGAGATTCAATATTATCAAGGTCTCGGCCCTTTTTGCCTTCTTTCCGATAATTATTTATGCCTTCATTGCGGGTTTCGGCATCTCAACGGTGAGGGCCACAATAATGATCCTTGCCTTTCTGGTGGCGATACTTTGGGGAAAGGAGAGGGATCTGTTCAATATTTTAGCGCTTGCGGCATTCGTGATACTTGCCGTTTCTCCCGCATCCCTTTTCGATGTCTCCTTTCAGCTTTCCTTTACGGCGGTTGCTGCTATTCTCTTTATAGCGCCCAGTCTGACCTCGCTGATTCCGAAAGGAGCCCCGGATGAAACCGGCAAGAACAATCATTACCGGAAAACAATTCTCTTTATCATTGTATCACTCAGCGCCACACTCGGAACGGCCCCGCTGATTGCTCTCTATTTCAACAGGATATCAACCGTTATCCTTATTTCAAATATCCTGATTATACCGATTATTGGCTTTATCGTCCTTCCGCTCGGCATGGCAATCATCATAGCTGCACCAATATCAACTCCACTTGCCGTTATATTTACGAAAATTTCTTCATTCTTTGTCGGTATCTCTGTTTCTATCATAAATTTCCTGGCGGCGATGCCCCACTCATCCTTCCTTGTTACCACACCGACCCTGATGGAAATCATGGCCTATTATCTCCTGCTGATAACGACAGTGAAGTTGATAGACACCTGGAAGGGAGAATCAGCAAAGAAGACGGGTCTCAAAATCGCCTTCGCTCTTCTCATCCTGTTCTTTATCGCAGACGGAATATACCTTCACACAAAAGATACAAATACAGGGCATCTCAAGACAACATTCATAGACGTGGGACAGGGAAGCTCCACCCTTGTTGAATTTCCCGGGGGCACAAAGATGCTGGTCGACGGCGGGGGCTTCTACAGTAAAAGCTTTGATGTCGGAAGATATGTGGTTGCCCCGTTTTTATGGCATGAGAGGATAAAGAAGGTGGACATCGTCGTCCTTACACATCCCCAATCAGATCATTTAAACGGCCTGATATACATCCTGAAAAACTTTAACGTGAGGGAGGTCTGGTCAAACGGGGAAAGAGCGGACACCGAAACTTATAAAAAATTCATCAGGATAATAGAAGAAAAACATATAACCCACAGAATTGTCAGTCAGGGTACACCCGAAAAAAGAATCGGCGGGATTGGCATCAGGATATTGAACCCGGGAAAACCGATTACAAAAGAGGACAGCTCTGCAAGATTCGATATCGTTAATAACAATTCCGTGGTCATGAAACTTACCTCCGGAAAGATAAACACCCTTTTACCGGCAGATATATCGGAACCTGTCGAGACACGCCTTGCAAGAGATGGTATCGATCTCAAGAGCAATATTCTTATGGCTCCTCACCACGGAGGGTTTACATCAAGCACGTCCCCGTTTCTTGAAAAAGTTCGCCCTGAAATTGTAGTCTTTAGCTGCGGTGTGGATAATGTCTTTCGTGATCCCCATCCGGACGTATTGAAAAGATACAAAACCATCGGCTCAAGAATTTTCAGGACGGACAGGAACGGAGCGGTGACCATAATAACGGATGGCGAAAATATATTAACGCGGGTATTTAAAAGAAGCAGTCTTTCACCGCAGAGAACGCCGAGTACGCAGAGATGACAACCGGTTTATTGGTTGAATTGGTTTCATTCCAACGGAACCGTTTGTTAGTAACTAACTGAACCAATAGAACTAATCAAACCAACAAAACCGTTTTTTTATTTGTGTCTTTGGGCGTCTATTTTCTATTGCACTTAAGTGGGTTATATGTTATCCGTCGCTGCTTAGAGTAATCCGTGTAATCTGCGAAATCTGTGGATTAAAAAGACGTGCAATTTAAAAAGGCCTGTAATTCATGAAGATTATTACTGCTGTCAAAGGGTTTAAAGATATATTGCCGGGAGAAACGGAGAAGTGGCAGTATGTCGAGGAGAAGGCCCGTGGAATATTTAAGGATTTCGGTCTCCGCGAAATAAAAGTCCCGATTCTTGAAAAGACGGAACTGTTCAGAAGGAGCATCGGAGAGACCACCGATATCGTCGAAAAGGAGATGTATACATTTCAAGATATTGGAGATGAGTACCTGGCACTTCGTCCCGAAGCGACGGCATCGGTTATACGGGCATATCTGCAACACAACATACATGCTACGGATCCCGTGGCAAAGCTCTTCACCATAGGCCCCATGTTCAGACGTGAAAGGCCCCAGAAGGGGAGATTCAGACAGTTTCACCAGATTAACGTGGAACTCATCGGCCTGGACGATCCCCGCGTGGATGCGGAACTCATACTCATGCTGATATCTTTCCTGAAAAGTGTCCGTCTCTCCGATCTGGGACTTGAGATCAATTCACTGGGATGTCCCGGATGCCGACCATCATTTCGAAAGGCGATACTGGCTTTTCTTCAGGACAAAAAGGATGATCTCTGCAAGGACTGTCTCAGGCGTCTCGACACCAATCCACTTCGGGTCTTCGACTGCAAAGTGGAAGGCTGCGGAGAAATCATAATAGATGCACCCAAATTGCTCGATTATATCTGTTCCGAATGCCGTGATCATTTTGAAAAGGTCAAAGAATATCTTAAAGGCTTTGATATATCCTATGAAGTTAATACTAAAATGGTTCGAGGTCTTGATTATTACACCAGGACGGCCTTTGAAATTACTACGGAATCACTGGGGGCACAAAATGCCATAGCGGGTGGAGGAAGATACGACAGGCTGATAAAGGAACTGGGTGGACCGGACATCCCCGGAATAGGTTTTGCGATCGGACTTGAGCGCCTGATTTCGATGCTGCCGATGAAAGACGAGGAGTTTATAACACATCCCCACCTTTTCATTGCCGCCCTCGGGGATGAAGCCCAGAAATTCGCCTATACCCTGTGCAACCGGCTCAGAATGCGGGGGATCAGAACGGAAATGGATTATTCCGGAAAGAGCCTTAAAAGCCAGATGAAGCGTTCAAATAAACTGAACAGCCATTACACCCTGATCCTTGGTGAAAGGGAAATAGAGGAAAAGAAGGCTGAATTGAGGAACATGAAAGAAGGAACGCAGGAAACCATAAGTTTTGATAATATAGATAATATAGAAGAAACGATAATCGATATAGTGGAGAGGTAAACATATTTTGTCTGATTTTATAACCGTCAAGAAGAGAACGCATTATTGCGGCGATCTCGGACCTTCCGATGCAGGAAAAGAAGTGGTCCTGATGGGATGGGTACACAGGAGAAGAGATCACGGGGGTGTGATATTTGTGGACTTAAGGGATAGAGAGGGCCTGACACAGGTCGTTTTCAATCCTGAAGTAAGCCCTGAGTTTCACAAAAAGGCCCACAGGATAAGGAGTGAATTTGTCCTCGCGGTAAAGGGCAAGGTACGGCTCAGACCGGAAGGAATGGTAAATCCCGATTTAAAGACCGGTGAGATCGAAGTCATGGTCGACGAACTGGAGATATTCAATGA
>JADFWA010000338.1 GCA_015222855.1 Pseudomonadota bacterium
ATCATATAATTTTAGTGACTTCGTGTCTTAGTGGCTGAGTAGTTACGGTAAAAATTTTGATGATTACACACAATCCTAAAATTACTACGAGTTTTATCCAGTTTTGGCAAGAAAAATATCACGAAAATGCGTTTCGGTAAAGGCTTTAAAGAAGGGAATAAGTCATTAAGGAGAAATGGAGTCAAAAAAGGTTTTTACCTCTTCAACACTGTGGGCAATATTCATCTCCGGCAATGAGGAGACAATAGTCCTGCCGTATGAACGTGACACGAGCCGTGTATCAAGCATGGCAACCACGCCATATTCGTCACGCCCCCTGATGAGCCGTCCGAAACCCTGCCTCAATGTCAGAATGGCGGATGGGAGGGCAAGGTCGCCAAACCACCTGTCCTTCAGCCTCCTGCATCTTTCCTGGTATACCGGATCCCCCGGTGAGCTGAAGGGGAGCTTTCCAATAATCACCAGGCTTAAATCGTCCCCCCTTATGTCGACGCCCTGCCAGAAAGTGGCGGTTGCCAGAAGCACGGAATGAGGGGTATTTTTAAACCACTCAATGAGTCTCGCGGGGGGCATATCACCCTGCGATTTGAAGGGGTACGGTATCTTGATGTTCTTCGCGACATAATTGAGATGTTTGTAAGATGTAAACAGCGCCAGCGCCCTGCCACGGGACGCGTTGATAAGCCCCTCTATCGTCTTGAGGCTCTCTTGCTGAAATACATCGTTATTTCTCTGGTCGGGCAGCGGCAGGTCTTTATCAATATAGAGGAGGGCCTGTCTCCTGTAATCAAAGGGTGAACCGACCACCTTTTCTTCAAAGTCTTTGATCCCCAGTCTGTTCTTCAAAAAGACAAAATTGCCCCCGGATGTCAGAGTGGCCGATGTCATTATCACGCTGTCATATTTACCTGTCAGTTCTCCAAAGGCATCCCGGCATTCCACGAGACTGCTTTTCAACTCCAGCAAGCCATTGTTTCCCGCCATATGGTAAACCCTGTCCGTGTCACTCTGCCCTATAAAATCATCCATATCCGTCGCGAGTGTCTTTACATAACTTACGGTCGTTTCTATCCTGTCCTTAAGCTCATCATCAGACGCCGATTTCCTGTTATCTTCCAGTGTTGAAACTACCGTATTGAGTGTTAATATCTCCCTTAAATCCTTCAGTTTTTCTATGATCGGAGCGGGGATTGGACAGACCGTTTGAGATGGCATATTCGTCTTTTTGAAAAATGACTCCACCTTGTCAAAAAGGTGATCAACGATTATCTTCAATCCCTTCAATCTGTAGAGGAGCCATACCACCCTTGAATGGCTTAAGTTGCTGCCGAGCACATGGGAGATGACACCCTCGATTTCAGAGGCTTCGTCGATGATTAATTGTCCATGAAAGGGCAAGACATTAAATTCTGAAAGGAGATCATAGATGAGGAGGTGATGATTGACTACCAGGATATCCTTTTTGTGGAGCTTTCGATAATGCCGGTAATAGAAACATCTGCCGTAAAAGGGGCACATCCTGCCGTTACAGTCCTGTGAATCGCCGCAGACCTTCGGCCAGAATTCAGGGATGAATGAGAGTTCGCTTTTTTCGCCTGTTTCGGTTTTGGACAACCATTTACGAAATTTTCCATAGGCCTTGCCTGTTCCTGTAAACTCACGCTCCCTTTTCAGGCAAAGATAGTTATTCTTTCCCTTGAGAATCCCGAAGGAAAACTTTTGAGGCAGCGCCTTTTGAAGAAAAACAAGATCCTTGTTTGCAAGCTGATCTTGAAGCGCAAGAGAAGCTGTGGACACAATGGTCTTCTCGCGTGACAGCACCGCCGGGATGAGATAGGCAAATGACTTGCCGACCCCCGTCCCCGCCTCTATAAGGAGATTATTCTTACCCTTGAGACAGCGCAGTATTTCACCCGCCATTTCACGTTGCTCCGGGCGGTCCTCATAATCCGGAAACTTTTTTTTTAATATATCAAAGCTTGATGATAATTCTTTCAAATAGTTGTCCCGCCTTTCCGGCATGTTATAACAAAGCAGCGACTTTAAAGAGATCATATCGTTTGATCCAGTCGCAGTACGCCCATTCCTCCCGTATAATGCTATGCCGAGGTGTTATTGATAATAGGAAGTGGGTAAAATTACCAGAAAATTCATCCAATATCAACTTATCAGGGTATCCCACAGGGGATAGCAACTTTCCTTGCGGGAGTTTTCATGCTAAGATATCGCCTGACAACCGGACAAAACCGATCGCAAAATGGCGGCTTATCTGAGACGTAACCCGTACAAGATGTCTTATTCTGATGGCGATATTTATCTGCTGTACTGCGATCGGTGTGGCCATATTGGATCTTAGCATTGCCATCGCTCTACTGGGGAGCAGTTATGCCTTTTGGAAACAAAAGGCGTTTGTGAAATAATGTCCGATCAAAAATGTGAAATTCGGGGACAGACCTGAACATTAAATTGGAGGAAATTGCAAAATGAATATTCTCTTTGCTGCTTCTGAGAATTCGTGGGGCGGGTTTTTCGATTTAATCCGATCTGAGCTTCCTCAGCATCATTTTGAAGCAACCGGACGGTTTCAAATTGATAATTTAAAAGGCTTTGATGTCTTAATACCTACCATGAGCGCTGTAACGGAGGAATTGCTGAATACAGGCGATCGTCTTAAGCTAATACAGCAATGTGGTGCGGGACTTGAAATGGTTGACATTGAAGCCTCCAGGAAACGTAATATTTGGGTCGCTAACGTTCCTACAGACATTTCCGGTAATGCGGATTCTGTCGCGGAGTTAGGAATATATATGATGATCGGTCTGTCCCGTGATATTCGTGGCATGGCTCAAAGTATGAGAAACGGGAAAATGGGTGAACCGCAGGGGAGAGCTTTGAATGGCAAAAAGGTTGGTATCATTGGCCTTGGTGGTATAGGTAAAGCTTTAGTTAAAAAGTTAAGACCATTTGGTGTACGAATAAGTGGTATAAAACGTTATAATACTGATAAGGCAAAAAAAGAATTGGATTTAGAATGGGTGGGTAAGCCGGAAGATATTAACAGGTTGTTGGAAATGTCTGACTACGTAATTCTATGTCTTCCCTGTACGCCTGAAAGCACACATATAATCAACAGGGATTCCATTTCCCATATGAAAAGTAACGCGTTTTTAATCAACCTGTCGAGAGGTGGATTGGTGGAAAAAGAAGCGCTTGAAAAGGCTCTCTCTTCCGGTAGAATCGCGGGCGCCGGTTTAGACGTTTTCTGGGAAGAGCCACCAGACCCTGACGATAGTATATTTAACTATAATGTTATAGCTACCCCTCATATAGCTGGTTCTACAGATGTCTCTATGAATGGAATAGTAAAAGTCATTTCAGAAAACATTCGCAGATTGGAAAAAAATCAAACACCTCTTTATACAAAGGATAGTCACACTTGAAAAAGAAAACACATAACCTCTGATGCTCCAAAGCCAGCCGGTTAAGCTGAACTTTATATTAAATAATTTGGAGGTATCAACAGATGAAAGGGTATACGGAGCAAATCAAAGGCAAAATACTTGGTTGGGACGCGGGTTTAGTTGGCGTGGCCGATGTTGAGCCTTTGAGAGAACTTGAGGTCAACCCTCCTGACTTACTTGGTGGTTTTACCCGAGCCGTTTCAATTGCAGTTCAAATTCCTGTTTCTATATTTGAAGCGATTTCTGACAAGCCCACACCAATCTACAGTGCAATGTACGAAACTGCCAATAATACTTTAGACAAACTTGCGTTTCAGACTGCGGTGGCATTGGAGAAAGACGGTTTTTGTAGTCTTCCTATTCCTGCATCCCAGGTTTTGGACAGAGAGGATTGGTCTGCAGCCATCAGTCACAAGGCTGTGGCCCGGATGGCCGGATTGGGTTGGCAAGGCAAGAATCTCCTTCTTATAACGCCTGAATATGGTTCGAGAGTGCGTCTTGCAACCGTCCTTACGGAAGCCCCGTTAGTAGCTGATGTTCCTGTGGAGAACCGCTGTGGTGAATGTATGTTGTGTCGTGATGCCTGTCCTGTTGGAGCGATAAAAGGCATTAATACGGAGGATCATTATAAGAGTAGAGAAGATGCCCTGTATTTCAACAAATGTGTAGAAAAGCTTACCGGTGAATTTGCCAAGCTTCCAGATATTGGGTTTCCTATATGCGGAATCTGCATCAAAGTGTGTCCATTTAGTCGGAAAATTATCTGAAATATACATAAGGAGAAATTTATATAGATGAAAGTGTTAGCAATCAACAGCAGCCCCAACAGGGGCAAAGGCAACACCGCTTTGGTGCTCGATCCTTTCCTTGAGGGGATGGGAGAGGCGGGAGCAGAGGTCGAACTCTTCTACACGAAGAAGCTGAAGATTAACCCATGTCAGGGTGAGTTTAACTGCAAGCGCCGGACAGGTGAGCGCTCTGATAAGGGAGATCAAACCTGTAAAGGAAATTATTGAAGAGATGGTATCATAAAAACCGAATATGAACAGTCAAATTTGCCCATTATGTAAGGCCGCGGATGCAAACAATATCTATCAGGACAAGTGCCGGGAATATTTTCTTTGCCCAGCGTGTAACCTGATCTATGTGCCATCTGTGCAGTTTTTATCCGCGAAAGATGAAAAGGCTCGATACGATCTACACCAGAACAATCCGGATGATCAAGATTATCGCCGATTTTTAAGCCGCGTGTTCATACCCATGCAAGAGCGATTGGCGCCGGGAAGTCGAGGCCTGGATTTTGGTTCCGGCCCCGGTCCGACGCTCTCAGTGATGTTTGAAGAGATCGGGCATTCCATGTCGCTCTACGACCATTTTTATGCGAGAGAACCATCTGTGCTGGAAAAGCAATACGATTTTATTACTGCCACTGAAGTGGTGGAGCATCTACATAATCCGAGAATGGAGTTAGACAGGTTATGGTCCTGCCTGAAGCCGGGCGGTAGTCTCGGCGTAATGACCAAGCTTTCGACAGGTCGTGAGGCGTTTGCGCGTTGGCACTATAAAGACGACGTTACCCATGTTTGCTTCTTCTCCAAGTCGACCTTTGAATGGTTGGCCGCTCAGTGGCAGGCAGAGCTTGTTTTTGCTGATAAAGATGTAATTATTTTTTACAAGAATATTTGTAACTACTCCGGTATGTAGGGGCGTATAGCAATACGCCCGTACCAAAGGTACAAAGAATAGGGAAAAACGAGACCCAGCAGAGGCGGCCGTATCGTTTGACAGAGATTTATGTATTTTATTACAACAATAACAAACCAAGTCAACTTTGTGCCTTAGTGCCTGAGTAGTTACACCAATTAAACCAATAGAACATATTTACTACGTGCCTTTGGTATCTGAGTAGTTACAATAATGTTTCAAAATCAATATGACATTATCGTTATTGGTGCAGGCCCGGCGGGTTTAATGGCCGCTATTGAAAGCGGTAAATCTTCTGGGGGAATATTAATTTTTGAAAAAATGCGTAAGCCTGCCCTGAAACTGAAAATTTCCGGAAAAGGGCGATGCAACATTACAAATAGCGCTAATTTAAAAGATTTCATTTCACATTTTGGCAAAAATGGAAGGTTTTTAAAGTTTGCTTTCGCGGAATTTTTTAACACCGACCTTCTTGAATACTTTGAGAAATTAGGCATTCGGTTTAAGCTTGAACGAGGAGGACGTTACTTTCCGCAAAATAATAGTGCAATGGATATTGCAAAGGCCTTGCTTGACAAAGCAAAATCACTGAATATTCCCCTTTCTGCTAATTCCGAAGTAATCGACATTGCAAAATCGCCTGATGAAAAATTTATTATTACAATTAATAAAAACACTCAACGCATTCAAATAAAGGCAGATAAAGTTGTACTTGCAACCGGAGGAAAATCGTATCCCCAAACTGGTTCGAGCGGAGCAGGATATAAATTAGCCTCTCAACTCGGACATACAATTACACCTGTTTCCCCATCTCTTGTACCTGTTGAAACTAAAGGTAACACCGCAAAAAAACTTCAGGGATTAAGCTTGAGAAATGTAAAAGTAAAGATATGGTGTAAAAACAAAAAAGTTGATGAACGATTTGGTGAAATGTTGTTTACCGATTTTGGTGTTTCAGGTCCGATAATTCTTTCTTTAAGCAAAACTATTGTAAAGCTTATTGATGACAAACAAAAAGTGTTTATTACCATAGACTTAAAGCCTGCCCTCGACCACAAAATGGTTGATCAAAGAATATTAAAAGAGATAAATGAGCACGGCAAACAAAGTTATAAAAATTTATTAAAAAGACTGCTGCCGGGGAAATTGATTCCTGTATTTATCGAAAAACTGAAAATCCTGGAAGGAAAGCAACTGAACCAGATTAATTCTGAAGAACGTAAAAAGCTGAGTATGTTACTAAAGGAGTTCCAGCTTGAAGTAACAGGTTACCGATCCTTTGATAGTGCCATTGTAACATCCGGTGGAATTTGCACAAAAGAGATCAATCTCCAAACGATGGAATCAAAACTTGTTAAAGGTTTATACTTTGCAGGTGAAATAATTGACATTGATGCCGATACAGGAGGATTTAATCTACAGGCTGCTTTTTCAACGGGATGGATTGCCGGTAGAGCTATGAAAGTCAGCACTCAAAAAACCGGGTCGGACCTCGAATAATGATTGAAGTTGGTATGCTTTTATATAATTTGCTAACCGGATACTATTGAAGAGGAGTAACATATGTCACTTTCAAGAGAGGAAATCAGGAATACCCTGAAACAATGGAATCTGGCATGGAATAACCATGATCTCGATGAAGTTATGCGGCTCTTTCATGATGAAATACTGTTTGATAACTGGACCGGAGGAAAAGCCAGGGGAAAGGAAGCGCTCCGGAAGGCATGGTCTCCGTGGTTTGCAAATCACGGGGGTTTTCGATTTACAGAGGAAGAAACCTTTATCGATGAAAAGGAACAAAAAGTTCTTTACCGATGGCTGCTTGAATGGCCTTCGTTTGAAAAAGGCTATGAAGGAAGGCCTGAGAAACGGCGTGGTATAGATGTTTTCCACTTTCGAGATGGAAAGATTATAAAGAAACTTACGTATTCCAAGACAACCGTTGATATAGATGGAGAAAGAGTTTCGCTTCTTGTCCCGGGCAAGTAATTGAAGCTTTCCGTCTGCTGCCGCGGAATCTTTGAAATGTAGGGTGGCATTTTATATGCCACCGTTTGCGGTCGGGTGTAAAACCCGACCCTACAGGAAATGCGCTTGCCATGCATTTTCAGCGTGCGGGGTCTGCGGCACGTCTTACCGCCTCCGCGACTTTTTTGTGAACTCCGGGGTTCATGAAATTTGGAGTAACTTCATGCTTGCCTGCCAGGGCCGCGAGTGTTTCCGCGGCCTTGAATTTCATGGGGTAGGTAATTTTTGAAGCACAGGCATCAAGCGCACCCCGTATAATGCCTGGGAAGGCGAGACAATTATTCACCGTTCTGCCGTCAAGGGCGATTGCGGCGCCTGCCTCCAATGCATCTTTGGGCCATATTTCGGGGACAGGATTGGCGAGGGCGAGAACAATGGGGTCTTTATTCATATCGCGCACCATATCCTTTGAAACCAGGTTCGGGGCTGAAACACCGATAAAGATATCTTTCCTTTTCATGACCTCTTCTAAAGAGCCTTTTTCTTTATCTTTATTGGTAAGTTCCGCGATGGCCTTTTTATAGATGTTCATATTTCCCATTCTGCCTTTGTAGATTGCCCCTTTCCTGTCGCAGATAATTATATATTTAAATCCATACTCCAGTAATATCTTGCAAACGGCCATACCCGCCGCGCCGGCGCCGCTGATTACGATATGCGCCTTTACTTTTTGCTTGTTCACCAGATCCAATGCCTTTATTAAAGAGGCCAGGATAACCGTCGCTGTGCCATGCTGATCGTCATGGAATACGGGGATTGACACCTTTTCCTGCAGCTTTTCTTCAACTTCAAAACAGAGTGGCGCCTTTATATCCTCTATCATTATCACACTGAATGTTTTTGATATTGCCTCAAGGGTATCGACGATCCGGTCGGCATTATCACTTTCTATCAGGATGGGAACGCAACTAACGCCTGCCATTTTATTGAGTATGACCGACTTGCCTTCCATGACCGGCATCCCCGCCAGCACACCGATATCACCGAGCCCCAGCACTGCGGAGCCGTTTGTGGCGATACAGACTGTGTTGCCGATGGAGGTGTATTTCCGCGCTTCTTCGGGGTTTTCGATGATATAGTTGCAAGCTTGGGCGACACCGGGGGTGTAGACCATTCTCAACTCATTCAACGTATCTATTTTTACCGTGGGTGTGACGGCTATTTTACCGCCCTGATGGATATGCAGCACCTCGTCTTCAACGGAGATTATCTTATAGCCTTTGAGTTTTTTTAACGCACCGATGGTGTCTGAGAAGTGTTTTTTGTTGTCAAAGTATACTACGATATCGCGGGTAATATACTGAGAGGTGAGATGTACCTTGGTGATATCACCCAGGGCCGCACCATGTTTTCCCACTTCCAGGGCAAATTGCCCGAAGGCGCCGGGCACATCATGAATCCTGACCCTGATTTTCTTCACGATTTTAAAGGAATATTTTTCTGTCTCCGGCATGACAATAAGGTTCCTGGAATTGATATTAAAAGATGACAGGATTATAAGGAATCAAGTCTTGATTTTTGCACTTAGTCTGAGTTGTTGATAGAGGCGACCTTATAAACCTTCCACCGCTGTCACCAAAACGCGGCGATTCAGGGCGCGGCCTTCCTCGGTATCATTTGGTGCGATGGGTTCACTCTTCCCGTAAGCCTTCGGAATGAACCGTGTGGATGCTATTCCATGTCTTTCCATAAGATAACTCATTACGGCTTTTGCTCTTTTCAGGGAAAGAGCGTAGTTATAATCCTCTGAACCTACGATATCGGCGTGACCCGCTAAAATGATTGATACTTTTGGGAGTTTTCTTTTTAATACAATGCCGATCTCGTCCAGGAGGTCATAATAAGAGGATTTAATGTCGGCACGATTGAAGTCAAAGTGGATAATGGGTGCATTTTTTGAAGAGAGGTAATCGGCTAAATTAATATATCTGATTCCCTCTTCTTCCTTCAGCAGGCCCAGCCATTCCTGGGCGCCTTTGTGCCCCAGACGGGCAGCCATTTCCATGTCTTTCCTGCCCTGTTCATTATTGATCATGTAGAAATTTACAAGGGCGCGTTCGTAGTAAGCATCGGCGTTTTTCGGGTCGAGCTCTATGGCAGTGGTAAAATCATCACGGGTCTGTAAACAGTTGGTTGGATCGAGGGCGAAATGTGCTTTCCCCCTTCTGAGATAGGCATCGACATATTTTCGATTGAGTTTAATGGTCCTTGTGTATGCTTTAATCGCCTCTTTGTAATTTTTTTGTTCTTCGAGACTGATTCCCTGTACAAATTGTTCCTTTGCCGTTTCTGCTAAAGCGGACTGCCAGGACACAAAAAAGGCAAAAATGAGAACAAAACTGAATAATATCTTTTTCATTACTTACCTCGGCGATTCATGCATTTTTATTGGAATTATTACAAAGACATATCAATGTTAACAAAAACCTGTTTTTATATCAAGAAAAATGGTGTTACAAATTAACCTGCAACCCCTTTTTTTGCAGATATTCCTTGACCTCCCTGATGCTGAAGATGCGATAGTGAAAGACAGAGGCTGCCAGTAAAATCTGCGCGCCACCCTGAACAACCGCTTCATAGAAATGTTCCAGCTTTCCAGCGCCGCCGGAGGCGATCACCGGGAGGTCTACGGCATCTGAAATAGCCTTTGTGAATTCCAGATCGTATCCGGCTTGAGTTCCATCGCCATCCATACTGGTCGGCAGAATAACTCCGGCGCCAAGTTCCTGACATTGTCTGGCCCAAGCCACGGCATCTTTGCCTACGGGGTTGGTGCCTCCTGAGACAACCAGTTCAAATCCTGAGGGCATCTCCTTATTCCTTTTGGCGTCGATAGCCACGGCCACCTTCTCTGAACCGAAAGCTTTTGCCGCCTGCCTGACCAGATCAGGGTCCTTGACGGCAGCGCTGTTCATGGAGATTTTATCGGCGCCGGCATCAAGGACCATCTCGATGTCTTCCAGAGAGGTTATACCGCCGCCCATTGTCAATGGGATGGTTATAACTGATGAAACGCTTTTAACCCATTCCAGCCTGCTCTTTCGGTTTTCCACCGTCGCGGCTATATCCAGGATGGCCAACTCATCAGCCCCTTCCTTTTCATAAAATATCGCATTTTCGACGGGGTCACCCGCGTCTTTCAAATCCACAAAATGTATGCCCTTGACTACACGTCCGTCTTTCATGTCAAGGCACGGCATGATTTTTACTGTACTCATAATGTCTCCTCCTGTGCCTTCAGCCCGAACTTTTCCCGCACCTCTCCCTCTATCTGTTTCGTGGTGTCAGGATTTTCCTTGAGGAAGCCCTTGGCATTTTCCCTTCCCTGTGCCATTCTTTCGCCCTTGTATGAATACCAGGCGCCGCTTTTCTCGACGATTCCGTTATCTGCGGCGAGGTCAAGAATGTCTCCTTCTTTTGAAATACCCTCGCCGAAGATGATGTCAAATTCGGTCTGCCTGAAGGGTGGGGCGACCTTGTTCTTTACCACCTTGACCCTTGTTCTGTTCCCTATGATATTCTCGCTCTGTTTGATAGGGGTCGTCTTTCTTATGTCGAGGCGCATCGTTGAGTAAAATTTGAGGGCATTGCCACCGGTTGTGGTTTCCGGGTTGCCGAAAAAGACCCCTATTTTCATCCTTATCTGGTTGATGAAGATGACGGTTGTCCTGGATTTGCCGATGCTTCCCGTGAGCTTTCTAAGGGCCTGGGACATGAGCCTTGCCTGTAGTCCCATCTGCGCGTCGCCCATTTCCCCGTCAAGTTCCGCCCTGGGCACGAGGGCGGCCACGGAATCTATAATCAGGACATCCAGCGCCGCGCTTCTGACCAGGGTCTCGGCAATTTCCAGCGCCTGCTCGCCTGTATCGGGTTGGGATATGAGCAGATCATCGGTATTGACGCCGATCTTTCTGGCGTAGGTTACATCAAGGGCATGTTCCGCGTCTATGAAT
>JADFWA010000339.1 GCA_015222855.1 Pseudomonadota bacterium
GATTATCTTCTCCCCGGTCACATGGGAGTAGTTCAGGGAAGCGACAGCGTGCGGCATAACTTTCAAGCGGTGATAGATAATATCTTCCCATATATTTATTGATGAAAATCCCCCCTGCCCCCCTTAAAAAAGGGGGTAAAGATGTAGCGCAGGGCTTCAGTCCTGCCTTTAAACTCCCAATGTGTTTTCAGATGAAAAGAGGAGGTAAATACCTTCAATGAACATAGAAATTTCAAATTTCCATCTTACCTTTTCCACCACCGCCGACACCGATGTTATCGATATCACCCACCATGTGGCGGACAAGGTTCACGATGCGGGCATGTCCGACGGGCACGTACTGCTCTTTGTCCCGGGTTCAACCGCCGCTCTGACCACGATTGAGTATGAAAGCGGTGTTATTGAAGACCTCAAGGAGGCCATTGAACGTCTTGCCCCCAAGGGGATACCCTACCGGCACGATGCAAGGTGGGGAGATGGAAACGGTTATTCCCACGTAAGGGCCGCCCTTTTGGGTCCATCCATTACAATTCCCGTCATCGACGGGAAAATGACCCTGGGAACCTGGCAACAGATAGTCCTTCTCGATTTTGACAACCGGCCGAGGGAACGCTGGATTACCGGTCAAATCTTTGGCAGAAAGTAGAGAAATCCGATGCTGGGCACTGGATACTGGATATCTGAAATTCGCCACAGGCGAAATTTTATCCAGTATCAAGCATCCAGCATCGGAGCAGAGCGACAATTGGCACTTTCGTGTCTTGATGGCTGAATAGTAACAAAATTTCATTCCCCTGAAAGATATTTAGCCTTTTCTCTTCCCGCCTCCTCGTTCACAAAGTAAAACAAAATACCCCCGGCTATAAAAAAGAGCGAAACGGATGTAATGCCGACCCGTGACGCGATATGGCTGCTGTATCCCATGGATCTGACCAGAAGGCCGGTGGCGCCGATCAAAACCGGTCCGATAATGACCGAAAACTTGCCGATCATATTATAAAATCCGAAATACTCCGCCGACTTGTCAACGGGGATTATCTTCGCGTAAAATGAGCGGCTCAGAGCCTGAATCCCGCCCTGAACCAACCCGATTACCATGGCAAGGATATAGAACTCGTTTTTGCTCTGCATGAAGGCACCCCAGATGGAAACGCAAAGATATACCCCAATGGCGATAAAAATGGCGCGTTTGGTGCCGATCTTTCCCCCGAGATAGCCAAATCCTATGGAGGATGGAAAACCGATGAACTGTGTGATGAGGAGGGCGACTATGAGGTCTTTGAACTCAAACCCGATGGACATGCCGTAATCGAGCGCCATGCGTATAATCGTGTTGACACCGTCGATATACAGCCAGTAGGCCATGAGAAACAGAAAGATGACCTTCAAATGGCGGATTTCCTGAAAGGTATTTTTTAATTGAACAAGGCCGCCTTTCACTATGCGAAGTGTCGATTCGCCCTCTGCACGAGCGGGTTCCTTTACAAACAGAAATATCGGAATCGAAAAGACGGCCCACCAGATGCTCACGGAAAGAAATGAAATTTTCACTGCGTCTCCCGCATCGGCAAAACCAAAGGTCTCCGGTCTGAGCACCATCCATACATTGACCGCGAAAAGGATTCCGCCCCCCAAATATCCGAGGGAAAACCCCAGTGCGGAAACCGAATCCATCCTTTTCCGGGATGCGACACGGGTAATCAAAGAGTCATAAAAGATGTTCCCCCCTGAAAATCCCACGACCGCGAAGATGTAAAGCGCTATCGCCATGGGCCAGTTCCCCTTTGAAACCAGATAAAGGGATGAGGTCATCACCACGCCGATGAAGGCAAAGAAAAGGAGGAATTTCTTCTTCGCTCCCCCCCTGTCCGCAATGGCGCCGAGTACCGGCGCGCACAGGGCCACGACAATCCCGGCAATAGAATTCGCCAGCCCGAGTTTCGCCGTACTCACCACGGGATCTGCGCCGGCACTCCAGAACTGCTTGAAAAATACGGGGAAAAATGCCGCCATAATGGTCGTGGCAAAGGCGGAATTGGCCCAGTCATACATCGCCCAGCCAAATATCGCTTTTTTGTCGTCATGCTGCATGGATTATGACCCATTACTTCTAAGTAACTTGCCTGTTTGAAGGCAAGGATAAACCTGTCCTCGACCGTCCCCGACCACGATCGGGGATCAGGAAACACTGTACTACAGGTAACGCAAGATATCTCTATCAAGAATCGTCCCCAAACACAAATATTCCGTGGAAATTAGAATATTTTTATTGAAATATTCAGCATTATTTTACTATATAGCAGTTTGTTCAAAATTATCGCTTTATTGGGTGAAGGATATGAATGAAGGAATAGTGGCAGATTTGAAAGACTGGTTTACAAACTACGTGCAGTCATTCAAATCCGGCGATCCGGACTTGCAGCAAAACATCACTCTGAAGGAAGAACATACCAGACGGGTGTGCAGTGAAATCCTGGACATAGGAAAAGAGCTTGGATTAAATGATGAAGAGCTTCGCCTGGCCGAGGTCATTGCCCTTTTCCACGATATTGGTCGATTTGACCAGTACGCCCGTTATCGAACTTTTGTGGATGTCAACTCTGTGAATCATGCTGAACATGGAGTAAAAATACTTCGGGAAAACGGTGTCCTCAATGACCTTGATGAATCAATTCGAGATATGATTCTGCGAACAATCTCATATCACAACCGTGCGGCCCTGCCGCAAGAAGAGACGGAAAAATGTCTTTTCCTTACTAAACTGCTGCGTGATGCCGATAAACTGGATATCTGGCGGGTGGTTACCGATTACTACCGGCGAAAGAACGGAAAGCGAAATGGCGCGATTGAGCTTGACCTGCCCGATACCCCGGAAATATCAGATGATGTTTATGATGATCTGATGGAAAGAAGAATCGTGGACGTTACACACCTGAAGAATCTAAATGATTTTAAACTGCTTCAGATCGGGTGGGTCTACGATGTCAATTTTGCACCCACATTCCAATCTATCCGTGAGAGGGGCTACCTGGAGATGATCCGTGACGCCCTGCCCAAATCGAAAAAAGTAGAAAAAATCTCCTCCGTGGCTCAATCATACCTGAATGAGCAAACAAAAAACATTTAGAATATCGCTCGACAATTGCATCTCGGGGCATTTCGGGGGATATGATACTTATCTAAATTCTATTTTGAAATAAATATAGTAAAACGCGATGAGCCTATTTAGTGAGCAAATCCTTCATGCCTCAGCAAAGCTTTTTAGCTTGCCCAACATTTCATCTACATAGGCCCCCGAACGACCTTTGCCTGCCATCTCCATAAAGCTGCCGAGTATTCCAAAAGGTAGCTTAAATTCCTCCATAAAGGTAAATGTGCTGCCAGAAAGCGTGGGTTCTAATGTCCATCTTTGTTCATAGGCCTTTACAGCGGTTCCTGAGGTCATCCTAAAGGAAAGCCTCTCATTTTCAACCCATTCTGTAAACTCAAAATTTAATTTCATTAGTGGCCCAACCTTCTCCTCGATATAGAGTGGTGTGCCAACCCCACTGCGCTGCTCGCCAGTGTATTCAAATTTCTTGAAAGTAATACACCATTTCAGGATCTTCTCAGGTTCGGTAAAGAACGGCCAAATCCTTTCCGGCGGTGCTCCAATTTCTATAGATTTTTGTATCCTCATTTTTATCCGTTCCCTTCCCTTGTAAGAGCAGCATCTTGCTGCGATAAGTTATCGCGGCTGGAAGCCGCTCCTGCAAATAAGCTTATGTGACAAATGTCGTTGTAGGGTTATCCGGCATAACGGTAACATAACCGTGTTTTATGAGAGAATCCAGATGGAGAAGGAGGGTATCTCCAGGATATCCCTTCCCGGAGCCTTCCTCAATGAGTTCTTCGATCGTCCGGTCACTGCCGCTTAAGAACTCAATCAGAAAGGCTCTGCACGCATCGTCAAGCATTGTCGCCATATCTTCATAAATGATCGGCTGAAAGCGCTGTTGACAACGCATTTTCCCGTATTCACTCAGGGTAACCCGTGAATCCTGCCGCAATACCCTGGAAGGAAAGTGTGAGAAGTTTTTTTGAAAGGATGGAATTAGCGCCGGCATTATCTGTTGCGATCTCTCGCCCTGATGTATAACATCAATAGGCCGATTGCTGATCTCTTCAGCGAACTGTGCCTGAAGCGACAGCGTCACCCGTTTGCGGTTTTCTTCAGAGATAAGACCATCCAGCACATTGCGGAACTGAGAAAGATGATGGCTGTCCGTACAGAAGAAGTGATAATTTTCAAAAGTCCCGTAACTGAGCAGGGCTCCGAGAAATTCCTTATTGACCAGGGGCTTCCCCATTTTGTCCTGCCAAAAGCTGTCATCTACCAGAAAGGTGTCAAAACTTCCCCATCGCATGGGTTGATTCTCCCTCTTTTTGGATAATTTCCCCCACTCTGCCCTTCTCCTGAGGGAAAGGGTTTAGATTGGGGAGAGACATTAGTCCCTTAATTGTAAAGTTCTTGCAAAAATGGCAAAAGCTTTACGCTGGATGCTGGTTTCTGGATGCTGGATACTGGATAAAATTTCACCTGCGGAGAATATCCAGCATCAAGTATCAAGCATCAAGTTCCTTTGAACTTTGAACTCTTCCGGCTCGTCCGCTTTAGGATACTCAGCGCATATGAAGTTCTATATGAGAATTAGGTTCGAATTTAAATCTCTTCTTTTTGAAAAGCTTCAGACAAACATCCACAACCTCGGGATCATAAAGGATACCCCTGTTTTTCGAAATTTCCTCCAGCGCCTCCTTTATTCCACGAGCAGATCTGTAAGGCCGGTGGGAGGCCATTGCCTCAACAACGTCCGCCACCGCCAGGATGCGTGCTTCCAGCAAGATATTGTCACCTGAAAGTCCATCAGGATATCCCGACCCATCAAGTCTTTCATGATGCTGGCGCACGATCCGGGCTACAGGCCACGGAAACTCTATATTCTTCAATATCTCGTAGCCGACATCCGGGTGCACTTTCATCATCAGGAATTCGATATCCGTCAACAAATCCGGCTTGCTCAATATCTCAGCCGGTTCATATATTTTTCCTATATCATGAAGGGTTGCGGCAACCATAATACCTTTTGCCTGCTCCTCCGGTAGATCCATCTCCTTTGCTATGGCACAGGCAAGCTGAGTCACTCGCTGCTGATGACCCGCCGTGTATGGATCTCTCTTTTCCGTCATAGACGCCAGAGCATTTACCGTCTCTTCCAATCGCATCTGAAGCCTTTCAAAGCTCTGTTTAAGTTCCGCCTGTACCCGCTTGCGAGCGGTAATATCCTCATAAACAACGACAATCTTCCTCTCCTCCAGGATTTCACCGATTCTGGACGTACTGACCATACAGATTATGTCACCGCCATCCTTGCGTCGACAGGGAAATTCTTCACTATAGGTACGCTGTCTCTCAAGAACGGGATAAAAATGTCTTGCTATCTCTTTATACTCTTCATTCGTTCGATAGAAAATCCTCGTAAGTTTCCCGATCAATTCATCGGGTTTCCAGCCAAAGACAGTTTCTACGGCATCATTCGCAAAGATAATCCGTCTGCTTTCGAGACCAATAACAGCGTGCGGAATGGCGGCTAATATGGAAGATTCGAAAAGCTTCGCCTCTTCGAGTTTGTCTCTTGCCCCCCTTTCCTCGGTAATATCCATTGCGTTTCCCAGAACGGCCCGTTCTCCAAAGTAATCAATGGTTGTAACGGTCTCCAGCATCCATATGGTCCTGCCGTCTTTGGTAAGCACCCTGAACTCGTAAGGAGCTTGACGCTTCCCTTTCAACATCTCTATGGCGTTTCTTCTCGCCATTTTCCTGTCTTCGGGATGGACAAGTCTTAAACAATCCCTGCCTATCAATTCATCCTTTGTATAGCCTGAATAATCCAGGACATGGGGGTTGACAAATTGAAATTTTCCTTTCTGCGACACATAAACACCCACTTGAGAACTGTTCGCAACGGTTCTGTAAAGTTCTTCCACCCGCTTTTGCTCCGTTATATCGCGAATAATACCATGGTAACCCAGAATAGTTTTACCTTTCGTCCTTACCGCCATTGTAAAGAGACAATCCATCTCTTTGCCGTTTTTTTTGCGGAGCTTTACCTCATAATCTATAATGGATCCCCTTTTTGCTATTTCCTTCTGAAACCTTAAGCGGTCATCAACACTAACATAAAACTCCCGCACATCCATTCCCGCCATTTCTTTTTTGGTGTATCCGAAGAGATCCACCGCGGCCTTGTTGAAATCAACAAACTTGCCCTCCTTGGTCGTTATCATGATTGCGTCCCTCGACTCCTCAAAGAGGGCCCGGTATCTTTCTTCATCCTCTCGCAACTCTTCCCCCATCCGCCTTCGCGGAGTCTTCGAAGTCTCCAATTCCGAGAGACGCTTACGCAAATCATTTAGTTCATCAAGAAGCTGTTTCTTCGTCTTATATTGATCTTTCATGCTTATACTCACTCAGAGGTCTAATTCGTAATTACGGTGACGTATCCTCAGTTTCCCCCCCACCCTGCCCTCCCCCTGAGGGGGAGGGTTTGGGTGGGGGGTTATCTATTGTAGTAGTATTTATGAAACACACTACTTGGATGCCTCGGGATGAACAGGCCGAGCATAAAACCGGTATTTGTTGCGACCCTGTTCTTTGGCTCTGTACATCGCTATATCCGCATTCTTCAACAGTGTGTCAATATCCTCACCATCGTCGGGGTAAAGAGCAACACCAATACTGGTAGTGGTCATAAGTTCATGGCCTTCAAAAACAAAAGGCCGTTGAAATGTCTCGACAATTTTTTGTGCTATATTGTCTATATCTTCCAGGCGCAGGATATCCTGTAAATAAAGAATAAACTCGTCTCCCCCCATGCGGGCGACTATGTCTTCCTCACGTACAAGGGCCCTCAGGCGACGGGCAACCATCTGTAGTACCTTATCACCCATCTTATGCCCAAGCGTATCATTGATGTCCTTAAATCGATCCAGGTCAAGCAACATAACCACCAATCTTTGCTTGTACCGCTGTGCATGAGCCCGCGCCAGGGTAAACTGTTCATTAAAAAGCACTCTGTTCGGAAGACCTGTCAGGTCATCGTGAAAAGCCAACCGCCTTATTTTTTCCTCTGCCTTCCTCCGCTCGGTAATGTCACGAATACACCCCATATCGGCGGGTCTTCTGTCGTACGGTATAATGCCAAAAGACATCTCTACGTCTTTTATCGTTCTGTCTTTGCATTGAATCTTCGTTTCATAAACGGGGGGTATCTCTTCGCCGGACATACGCAATTCATATCTCTCATTTATAAGATCCCTGTATTCGGGAGCGAAGATTTCCAAAAAAGGCATACCCACGATTTCCTCCCTGCTGTAACCGGAGATCTCCGTCATCGCCCTGTTCGCAAACCGGTAAACATAATCCTGAATAATGACAATTCCGTCTCTTACCTTTTCTATAACCGTCGAATATTTTTCCTCGCTTTCCCGCAGCGCATCCTCGCTTCGTTTACGTTCGATTATTCTTCCCAATCGCTCGGAAACAGCATAAACAAGATTTTTCTCTTCATTCAGGAATAACCCTTCCTCCATTTCAGACATTTCCTCCAGACAACAAACCTCAAGAACACCTATTCGCTTGAAACCCGCAATAATATCTCTACTCAGCTTCCACTTTGTCTCTTTAAAGTTTCCCGTTCGTAACTCTTTATCATCTATGATAACACGCGCACAGGAGATATCCGGGTACTGCATGGCGGGGGGTATGAGATCAACAATACCCTGAAGTATATCCTCCAATAACTCGCCCTTCTCAACAAGTCTGGAAATAGAATAGAGACAATTAAGTTCCTTCACCCGCTTACCAAGATCACCGGTCTTCCTGAGCAGAGACTCTTCAGCAACCTTGTGCTGTATTTCCAGGCTTCCCAATTCCTCTATCCTCTGGCGTATCCTTTCCAGTTCACCAACCAGCTGCTTTTTTGTCATATTTTTGTAGTTTTTCATTCTATCTATCCCAATTTTTTTAAAACATATCAAAGTTGTATCTGTTACTCAAGGTATTTTGGTGTAAGAAGCAAGTGATCTGTCCGGTTTACAATGGTCACCAGGAGGTGGCCAATGAGACGGACAGAGTTGTTACAGGAGATCCGGAAGATGCGATTTGAAGAGGCTTATACGTAAAGCACTTTTATTCGTGGTAATGGTTGTTGGATGGTGATACGCTTTGAATATTATAAGTAAACCGGGTAGTAAACCGGGGACAGTAAACCGGGGACGGGTTCACATTATTCATTACCGCACAACAACACAATGAACGTAATTACCCAGTTTTTCCTTAAGGGTTTCGAAATATTTATCCGAGTACGTCGTTTTAGCTAAAAATCTTTCATCCAGGGATTTTGACGGGACAAACTTCTGCAAGACATACAGGCGTGCACCCAGAATTTCGTTTCCGATTTTCTGCAGGTCATCTCCTGTCAGAAGCGATTTTACGACCGTTGTACGAAACTCATATTCGACGCCGGAATCCATGATCATTTTGATGCTGCGCCTGATATTGTCATAATTGACATTGGCTTTGCAAATTTTACGATACTTCTCCAGTGGGGCCTTCACATCCATCGCGATATAATCGACAAGTTTCCGGTCGATCAATTTTTTCAGCACTTCAGGGCGCGATCCGTTGGTGTCTATCTTGACCAGATAGCCCATCTTTTTAACACGCCGGGCAAATTCAACCAGATCCGGCTGTACTGTCGGCTCACCACCTGTAATGGTGACGGCATCAAGCTTTCCCCTTCGCCTCTCTAAAAAGGAGAATATCTCATCCTCAGGAATGCATTCCTCGTAAAGATCGGGGTTTACAAGTTCAGGATTATGACAGTAGGGGCACCTGAAATCGCACCCCTGGGTAAACAGGATGGCACAGATTTTCCCGGGATAGTCTATCAAAGAAACTCTCTGTAGGCCGCCGATCTTCATATCTTAAAATTGTAACCACTTAAATAGTTGGAGTTATTTATTGAACCCCTCACCCTTCCCTCTCCCCGGGGAGAGGGTTAGGGTTAGGGTGAGGGGAAACCGCATGTCATTGAGCACGTACTAA
>JADFWA010000340.1 GCA_015222855.1 Pseudomonadota bacterium
CTGATAACCGCCAGACTCGCATTGGAACAGGGAAGAGAGGTGTTCGCGATACCGGGCAGCATCGATTCACCCGGTTCCAGGGGGACCCACAAACTGATAAGAGAGGGCGCAAAACTTGTAGAGAATGTCCACGATATACTGGAGGAGATACTCCCGCAGATTGAAGGTACAGGGCAAAAGGTAAAGGGCGAAAGCTCTCCTGGTACACCTTTAGTAAAGAAGGAAACCTTCTCTAACCCCCCTTTGGTAAAGGGGGGCCAGGGGGGATTCCCAGGCGATCTGGATGATACACAGATCGCCGTATTAGAACTTATTTCCGGAAAACCTGCAAATGTGGATACGATAATCGCGGGTACAGGATTCAAAGCCGGTGATGTCTTAAATATCCTCTTGACTCTGGAGCTTGAGGGACATATTGAACAACTGCCAGGGAAGATGTTTAAATTAAGATAACTACTCAGGTATGAGTAGTTACAAGGCACAAAGTGTTGCGGTGGCATGTAAAATGCCACCCTACGATCTGATGGAATTAAGCGAATATAGCATTGTAGGGTCGGGTTTTACACCCGACCGAACTAACTTAAATTTGAACCCAGGCATACCAGGTGCTGTGCTGAGTAGTTACAATTGAAGGAGTAATTAATGCCAAATACGCTCATAATCGTTGAATCACCAACCAAGGTCAAGACAATCAAGAAATATCTCGGATCCGATTTCGATGTTCGGGCCTCTGTGGGACATGTAAAAGACCTCCCGAAAAAAACACTCGGTATCGATGTTGAAGGCGGTTTTGAACCAACCTACGGTGTCATCGAAAAGAAGAAAAAGGTGGTCTCCGAGCTGAAAAAAGCGGCAAAGAACGTAGACAATATATACCTTGCACCCGATCCCGACAGAGAGGGAGAGGCGATAGCCTGGCATATAGCCGAAGAAATAGGCACAAAGAATAAAAACATCTATCGTGTTCTCTTTAACGACCTTACCAAAAGCACCATCCTGAAAGCGATCAAGAACCCCCTGAAACTCGACCAGAACAAATATGAAGCACAGCAGACGCGGCGTATACTGGACAGGCTTGTCGGATACCAGATCAGCCCGATACTGTGGGAAAAGGTAAAATGGGGGCTTTCCGCGGGCCGAGTTCAATCGGTAGCGGTAAGAATGATATGCGACAGGGAAGAAGAGATACAAAAGTTCGTGCCGGAAGAGTACTGGAACATTACGGCGCTTCTGGAGGGTTCAAAGCCACCCCAATTCGAGGCACGGCTTATCAAGATCAATGCAAAAAAGGCAAAAGTAAAAAATGAAGCACAGACGAACGGGATACTGAAAGACCTTGAGTCCGCCCCCTTTGTCATCAGTAAAATAGAAAAGAAGGAGACCAAAAGATCCCCCCTCCCCCCATTCACCACAAGCAAGCTCCAGCAGGAAGCATCAAGGAGGCTCAGTTTCACGGCAAAGAAGACGATGAGTGTCGCCCAGAAACTGTATGAGGGGATAAATCTTGGGAAAGAGGGCTCCGTGGGTCTTATTACCTACATGAGGACCGACTCTTTTCGCATATCGGCTGAAGCGCTTGCCGAGGCAAGAAGTTATATAAATCAAAACTATGGGAAGGAGTTTCTGCCGGCAAAACCGAGGGTATTCAAATCTCCCCGGAAGGCCCAGGAGGCCCACGAGTCTATAAGGCCGGCATCCATGCTCTACAAACCGGAGGATATCAAACAATATCTGAGTGATGAGCAGTTCCGCCTCTATCAACTCATCTGGAATCGCTTTGTGGCCAGCCAGATGAACCCCGCAATCTTTGATCAGACTACCATCGATATATCCGCGGGGGATTACCTCTTCAGGGTGCAGGGGGCCGTTATGAAATTCGCCGGATTCACCATCGTCTATACTGAAGCCAGAGATGACGCAGAAGGTGAAAACGGCTCCGGCAAGACCCTTCCCGAACTTCAGGAAGGTGAGGTCCTCTCACTCCTTGCCATCAAGCCGGAGCAAAAATTCACCCAGCCGCCACCAAGATTTTCAGAGGCCACACTTGTAAAGGCGCTCGAAGAAAACGGAATCGGAAGGCCATCTACCTATGCGGCGATATTGAGCACAATCCAGGGTAGAGACTATGTCAGACTGGAAAACAGAAGGTTTCACCCGACCGAACTTGGAACCCTGATTACCGAACTTCTGGTAGATAATTTCCCAAAGATACTGGACATTGACTTTACCGCATCTCTTGAAGACCAACTGGATATGATAGAAGAAGGAAAGCTGAAAAGGCTTGACACCCTGCGGGATTTCTACATCCCCTTCGAGGAAGCCCTGAAAAAAGCCAAAACCCGGATGAGAAATCTAAAGGGGGAAGAGACGCCCACCGACATTACCTGCGATAAATGTAAGAGCCCGATGGTCAAAAAATGGGGGCGGTTCGGCTGGTTTCTGAAATGCACCGGTTGCGACAACACGACCAACTTAACCCAGGATGAAAATGGAAATATCAACCGAAAGGAAGAACAGACAACCGACACAGTCTGCAGCAAATGCGGAAAGAACATGGTCGTAAAAGAGGGACGATTCGGCAGATTTCTGGGATGCTCCGGGTACCCTGAATGCAAAAACACGATGCCGATAGGCATAGGGGTAAAGTGTCCCGAAGAAAATTGCACGGGTGAACTCTGTGAAAAACGCACCAAAAAAGGGAGGATATTCTTCGGCTGTTCCAACTATCCAAAATGTTCATATGCCCTCTGGGACAAACCGATACCTGAAGAATGCCCCCAATGCAAGGCCCCCTTCCTGGTCGAAAAATACACCCGCGGAAAGGGATATTTAAAAACCTGCATCAACAAGGATTGCGGGTATAAGGAGAAAAAGTGAAGTTGGGTTTTGTACCCGACCGCGTTCGGTGGCATGTAAAATGCCACCCTACAATCTGATGGATTTAAGCGAATATAGCATTGTAGGGTCGGGTTTTATACCCGACCGTTTTCGGTGGCATGTAAAATGCCACCCTACAAAAATAGATCAAAATGAAAGATGAAAGACCCATAACTATCATAGGCGGCGGTCTTGCCGGGTGCGAGGCCGCTTGGCAACTGCTGAAAAGGGGGATTGATGTCCTGCTCTATGAAATGAAGCCGGAGTCATTCTCGCCAGCCCACAAATCACCACTCCTCGCCGAGCTTGTATGCAGCAATTCGCTGCGTTCCAACATCACACGAAACGCCGTGGGGCTTCTCAAGGAAGAGATGCGGCAAACGGATTCTCTTATCATCGAGGCAGCCGATGCCACCGCCGTGCCGGCTGGAAAGGCGCTGGCCGTGGACAGGACGCTCTTTTCACAATATATCGAGCAAAAGCTAAATGGGTGCAAAGGGTTGAAGATCATCCGGGAAGAGGTTACGGAAATTCCTGGAGATTCCATTGTCATTATCGCAAGCGGGCCGCTTACCTCCGATTCCCTGGCAAAGAGCATCTCAGAGATTACCGGCTGTGAATATCTCTATTTCTACGATGCAATCTCACCCATAATAGATAAAGATTCCATTGACTTCACCAAGGTATTCAGGGCCTCAAGATACGACGACGGAGCTGGAGATTACCTGAACTGTCCCCTGAACAGAGACGAGTACGAACGGTTCTGGAAGGCAATTACAGAAGGTGATGAGGTCCCCCTCAGAGACTTTGAAGATTTTAAATACTTTGAAGGCTGTCTTCCGATTGAGATTATTGCAGGAAGGGGGATAAACACCCTTGCCTTTGGACCGATGAAGCCTGTAGGTCTGACAGATCCCAAAACGGGGGAACAACCCTACGCCGCCCTTCAGCTACGTCAGGAAAACAGGGAGGGTACCCTCTTCAATATGGTTGGATTCCAGACAAAGCTGACCTGGCCCGAGCAGAAACGGATATTCAGAATGATACCTGGCTTGGAAGAGGCGGAATTTGCAAGATACGGCAGCATTCACCGGAACACCTTCATCAACTCCCCTGCCCTTCTCAAAAAGACCCTTCAACTTCGCTCAAGACCCGGCATCTTCATTGCCGGCCAGATTACCGGTGTGGAGGGGTATGTGGAGTCTGCGGCCATGGGGCTTATCGCGGGGATAAACGCATCATCCCTCTGTCTAAAAGACAAAGATTTAGCCATCCCGCCAAAGACAACCGCCCTCGGCGCCCTCC
>JADFWA010000341.1 GCA_015222855.1 Pseudomonadota bacterium
GCACAAAGTCACCAAGATTGCAGGACAGGATCCTGTACGAAATTCAGCATTTAGGCACCAAATTTATACACGTGATTTTCCCTTGCCGATGTTGGAATATAACTCGTCTTTTTTCTTTGTGTCTTGGTGACTTAGTGGCCGGGTAGCTACCAAAATTTAAAACCCACATACACTTATGGCAGAAAATATGGATAAAAAGACTATCCTGGTTGTGGACGACGATATATCCACAAGGAAGCTCATTGTCGATGCCCTCAACCAGGCGGAAGATTATACTATAAGAGAAGCTGAGGATGGTGTGAAGGCGCTGGAAACACTCCAGGAAACCCACTGCGACTTAATAATCAGCGACATAAATATGCCTGGCATGGACGGCATGGAACTGTTAACCAGGGTCAGGGAAATCAACCCCGCAATCTATGTCATTATGATTACCGGCTATCCAACAATAGGTCTGTCCGTTTCAGCCATGAAGACGGGCGCTGTTGACTTCTTGACAAAACCCTTTGACATCGACGATCTCACATACAAGGTCGATGTATATTTAAGGGAACAGGCAATCTTAACAGAAGATACCATCAAACAGAAGATGGACTCCGCAAAATTAACCGACAAGATCAGAGAACTATCCACCCACAGTTACATATATGACTCATTGGAAAAAACCGGGGAAAGCAACGAATACATATTCCAGGAAATGGTGGATATGGCCATGAAAGTTGCCGACGGGGAAAGTTGTTCCGTATTGTTATATGACGAAGAAAGCGACGAATATTATCCCCAGACCATCAAGAGCTCCACACTGAAATCTTACAGAGAAAAGATAATACCGTCGCTCAAGGCAATATTCAATGAGGTGGTTCAAAAGAAGGAAGCGTTGCTCTTCAGTTCTAGTGATCGCCCTGAAGTTGTCAGCCCTGTCATCTGCGCCCCCCTGAAGATAAGAAACAATGTCTTCGGCATCCTCAGTTTATCAAGAAGGAGAAGCAGGGTCGCCTTTACGGAAAAAGACCTCAATTACATCCTGACCCTGGCGAAGAGGGCCTCCCTTAATTTAGAAAACAATATACTGTACGAAAGCATATATGCCAATCTTCTGGACACCTTTAAATCATTGATCGCGTCAATCCAGGTACGTGATCACTATACCGAAGAGCATTCGAGAAGGGTTATGAACCTGGCAGTTAAAACCGCCGAAGCAATGAAATGCTCCAGAGAGGATATCGAGTCTCTTAAGGTAGCATGTATGCTCCATGACATAGGCAAGATTGCCATCCCGGACGATACCCTGTTGAAACCCGGCAAACTGACGGATGAAGAATATTCCGTCATCAAAAATCACACTGTTATTGGAGAAAACATCCTGAAACCGATTGTGATCCTGGATGCCGAAAGAAAAATCATCCGACACCACCATGAAAGGTGGGATGGAAGAGGATATCCCGACGGACTTTCGGGACATGATATCCCCTTCCTTTCGAGGATTATATCCGTAGCAGACTCCTTCGATGCCATGACCAACAACCGTCCCTATCGAAATGCAATGGATACAGAGGAAGCATTGGCTGAACTAAAGCGGAACAGCGATACTCAGTTTGACAAGAGTATTGTAGATTCCTTCCTGGATACTTTAAAAAAGAAAAGGTAACTACTCACCGCAGAGGTCGCAGAGAACGCAGAGACAAATAAATATAAAGTGAAACTCGGTGAATCGGTCATTTCGACCCCTTCGCTTCTGTCATTCCGAGCAAAGCGCCTGCCTGTGCGTGTCCGCCTGTCTGCCTTCAGCACAGGCAGGCACGCAGACAGGCGAAATGACAACTTGAGGAAACTTTTTATGATACCATCAATATTGAGGTTTTGAATATTTATGATTCAAACATTTTTTATTCTTTGCGTTCTCTGCGACCTCTGCGGTAAAAAATATCAGACCTCAGGCCCCTCCGGGCTGTATTGTATTTTGTAACTGGCACAAAAACTGCAACTATATTTAATGATAAAAATCCATTTTTTGAAGGTGTAAAGTTATGAACAACGAAGAAGTCGTAACAGGAAACATTTTGGATATTTCTTTTTCAGACGGGAAAAAGACTATAGAAACGAAGGGTTACGTAAAGAACATTTCCGGCGATACGATAGTTATTACCCTGAAAGTGATAGACAAAGAGATGACACTCCCCGTGGGTACCGATGTACATGTCTCAAGAGAAGGAACTCTGTTTAACGTTACTGAATCGAAGAATTTCCCTGAAATCAAAATCCAGAAGGTGCCGACCAGAGAAAACGTCAGGGTGGACGACATACTGAAGATTGATTACAAAAAGGTCTCCAAAGATAATTACCAAAAATACCAGGATGAACCGGAAGTCCTCTTTACGAATATTTTCGAAGAATCTCCTGAGATACCGGAAGTTGAAGAGGTTGACAATAAGTTGCTCTATGAACTTTTATACCAGACAAACCTCAAATTGGAACGCATACTGGACTTACTTGGAGAAAAAGAGGGAGAAGAATACAGGACAACCGACAAAGAACTGGTTAACATCAGCGGTTCAGGAATAAGATTTACTTCAGACCAAAGATTAGAACTCGGAGATATAGTAGCCCTCAGGGTCCCCATTCACCTTGTTTCTCAAACACGTCTAAACCTGCTGGGAAAAGTGGTATCAGTAAAAGAGATTGACACTCCGGGCAAATATAATGTTTCCGTCGGTTTCATCAATCTGGACGAGGAGGACAGGGAAAAGATTATCAAATATGTATTTAAAAGACAGAGGGAACTGTTAAGGAAAATAAAAAAATAGGGAACACCCGGTTGATTGGTTTCATTGGTTGAATTGGTTCAGTTAGTTAACAACAAATGAACCAATGGAACTAACCAACTAACTAACTAACCAAACCACTTTCAATGTGCCTCATCCCAGTTCCTGCCGGAGGATATATCCACCTTGAGAGGCGCCTTAAGAGGAATAACCCCCTCCATCTCCTTCCTGACCAGATTCATAACCTCATCCCTTTCATCCAGCGGAACCTCAAAGACAAGCTCGTCATGAACCTGCATAATCATACTCGCAGAAAAATTACCCTCCGCAAGACACCTCGCAATATTCAGCATGGCCACTTTGATCAGATCGGCGGCCGTACCCTGTATCGGGGTATTGACGGCGGTACGCTCGGCAAACTGACGGAGAGAAGCGCTGCTGCTGTTTATCTCCGGAATATACCGGCGGCGATTCAGGAGGGTGGTCACAAAACCGTCTTTCCTTGCATTTTCCAGAACCCTGTCTAAATACTCTCTGACCCCGTGGAATCTGCGAAAATACGCGTCAATATATATCCTCGCCTGGTTCTGGCTTATCCCCAACTCCCTGGACAGTCCGAAGGGGCTCATCCCGTAAACTATCCCAAAATTGATCACCTTGGCCTGCCGTCTCATATCCGCATTGACCATCTCAGGAAATACACCGAAGATATCGGAAGCGGTTCTAACATGAACATCCTCACCTGACTTAAAAGCCTCAATCAGCGCCTTATCACCGGAAAGGTGGGCAAGGATACGAAGCTCTATCTGGGAATAATCCGCCGAGACAATCTCGCAGCCTTTGGGTGCAATAAATGCCTGGCGTATTCTCTTTCCCTCCACCGTCCTCACAGGAATATTCTGCAGATTCGGATTACTGCTGGAAAGCCTCCCCGTGGCCGTAACGGTCTGGTTATACGACGTATGTATCCTCCCCGTCTCAGGATTGACAAGCATCGGCAGGGCGTCCATATAGGTTGACTTCAGCTTCGCAATGCTCCTGTAGGCCAGTATCTCCGCCGGAAGCTCATGGGTCCGTGCAAGCGCGGACAAAACTTCCACACCGGTAGAATAGCCTTCTTTCGTCTTTTTACCCTTAGGCAATCCAAGCCTGTCGAAGAGGATTGCCTGAAGCTGTTTGGGTGAATTGATGTTGAATTTCTCACCGGCAAGCCGGTAAATCTTCTCCTCTGAAATGGCGATCAGCTCTTCAAGCTGGAGTGACATCTCTTTCAGCAATCCTGCATCGACAAGAACACCTTTCTTCTCCATCGAAGCCAGTACATAGGCCAAAGGTATCTCCACATTGTAAAAGAGATCTCCCAAGCCCTCCTTCTCGACTTTATCGGAAAGCAGCGAGGAAAGCTCGAGAATCGCATCCACCCTCCGGCATGAATAAGCCACGGCTTTTTCCGGTGCGACGGCATCAAATCCGATCGCCTTTGAACCGCTTCCGACCAGCTCTTTTTTTGAGACAAGCTCGTAACCGAGATGATTCCTGACAACATCCGTCAGATCATAGCTGTGTTTCGATGGATTCAGGATATAAGAGGCCACCATTGTGTCACAGCCTATCCCTTTCAATTTGACTCCATTTCTGGAAAGGATAATCATGGAATTTTTGACATCATGCCCGTGTTTCCTGATATCTTCGTCAGAAAAAAATGTGGTCAGGCCCTCCAATACATAGTCCAGCTCAAGCTGCTTCGGCGCTCCTTCACAGGTGTGTAAAACCGGTATATAGTATGCTTCAGATACCTCCGGACAGATCGTAATCCCCACTATCCCGGCCAGCATCGGCACATCTGATGTCAGTTCGAAATCAAAGGAAAACTCCTTGACAACTTGCAGCCTCTCCAAAAGCGCCTCAAACTCGTCCTCTTTCAGGATTAAGTTATATCTTTTCTCTACATCCTCCTCTTCCCTGATCTTTAACTCCTGGATCAAAGAGGAGAATTCGAACTCCTTGAATATCTCCTTAAGAATATCCGTATCCGGCTCCGTATGGCGTAAACTCTCCAGATCGAATTCAACTTTAGCATCCGTCTTTATAGTGGCCAGATCCCGGCTCAAACGCGCCTGGTCGGCAAACTCCCTGAGGTTTTCCTTTACCTTTTTATTTCTAACCTTATCCGCATTCTCCAAAACCCCTTCTACCGTACCAAATTCCTCGATCAGTCTCAGCGCGGTCTTTTTACCCACTCCGGGAACACCGGGGATATTGTCCGACGCGTCACCCATCAGACCGAGTATCTCTACCACCTTCTCAGGATCCACCCCAAAGCGCTCCCTGACACCTTCAATCCCGTATGTCTTGTCCTTCATGGTATCTATCATCATAATGTCATCCGATATGAGCTGCATGAAGTCCTTATCTCCGGAAACGATAACCGTTTTTACCCCTTCCCGGGCACAGGTTTTGGCAAGCGTTCCGATAATATCATCGGCCTCCAGGCCTTCCTTTTCCAAAACGGGAATGGAAAATCCACGGACAATATCCTTGATAAAGGGGACCTGCGGAATGAGTGTATCGGGCATCGGTTTCCGTGTGGCCTTGTACTGGTCATAGACCTCGTTACGGAAGGTGGGACCTTTCACATCGAAGACGACGGCGATATAGTCGGGTTCCCAATCACGGCAGAGCTTCATCAGCATCTTGGTAAACCCGTAGATAGCATTGGTGGGGAACCCCTTTGAATTGGAGAGCTCTCTGATCGCATAAAAGGCGCGATAGACATAGTTACTGCCGTCTATCAGAAACAATGTGGGTTTTTTATTTTCTTCCGTCATATGCCGAATTATTTTAATCTTACTTATCTTCTTGTTTTAAGCCCTATCCACTTGGCGGCTCGAGCAAGGCGTTGATCCAATGTACAGAAAACAGCATCCTGCCGGGCCGCGACCGAAAGGTGTAAGGCATCCGGCGCTCTAAGGGGATGCATCATGGTCATGATCCACTCTGTTGCCTGTTGAAAGTCCTGCACACCCATAGCAACCATACGAATGGCCTCTGTGCGCAGGTGTCGATCCAGGGCAGTCATGACCCGGCGGGCATCCGCTTCATCCATTTCCTTCATCCTGAACTTTCTGGAGAGAAGGGAGGCAAATTCCGCGCGCACAAGCGGACTGATCACTATGGAATCTCTGGGAAGTTTGAGCAGCTCCTTTTCCACCGCTTCGCTTTTCGCTTCCGGCAGGTAAAAGGGCGCCAAATAGGACGTGTCTATGTAATGAAGGGC
>JADFWA010000342.1 GCA_015222855.1 Pseudomonadota bacterium
GGGTATTACGGTTATCGTGGCCGAAGACCTTATGGACGCTGTAACGGGGCTCAGCGGAAGCGGTCCGGCTTATATATTTGTCATTATTGAGGCGCTGTCTGATGCCGGTGTCAATATGGGACTGAGCAGGGATATCGCCCTGAAACTGTCGGCACAGACGCTCTTTGGCGCTGCGAAACTCTACCTGGACGGGGATAAACACCCCGCGGAGTTGAAGGATATGGTTGCTTCCCCCGGCGGCACCACCATTGCCGGGCTGAAAGCAATTGAAGAGGGTGGGCTCCGGGCAACCCTTATTGCTGCCGTCGAAGCGGCCACTCTTCGCTCAAAGGAACTGGGCAGCTCCAAGTGAAGCTACATCTCCTGTAAGACAGTGGCTTTAATTTATTAACTGGAAGTCGACCGAAATCACAAAAATCGTTATTCGCAATTCGTTATCCGATTTACGATTTTCGAATTTATCGGTTCACAGGGGTCAGGGGTTTCTGTCTCCTAACCCCTGTGAACTGTTTCACTACTGTTCGGTTTTTCTTTGTGCCTCTGTGCTTTTGGTACGGGCGTATTGCTATACGCCCGTACATACCTGAGTAGTTACTTACTTTTTTAATATATTGATAATCTGACTGAGTACAGACGGGTGTTTGTCTTTCTTTCCGGCGGCCTCTCTTTCCGCGGTTTCCGCCGTTACCGGTTCGGAGGGCTTATCAATGGCTTTCGGTTTTCTTGCATAAGGTTTCCTTTTGGCAGGTTCAATGCCCGATTTGTCCTGTTTGGCGGCTGTTTTGGGTTGATTGTTCTCTGGTATGGGGGCGGCTTCCGCGGCTTCTTTTCTTTTAATGAATTCGAATTTTGATTCGCCCCACTCTATATCCGGACTTCCCGATATGTGTATAGACGTGTCGTAAAGACTTTCGAACTTGTTGATTTCACCCCTCTTTTGATTCAATAAATAGTTGGCCACTTCATACGGAAGTTTGATTTTAATCGCGGAGAGGTCTCTCTTTACCATCTCCGATTTAATTTTCCGGAAGACGCCGAGTGCCGTGTATTCCAGTGATGGTCGGAGTCCGCTTCCCTTGCAGTGGGGGCATGTAGTATAGCTGATCTCCTGTATTGTGGATTGCTTTTTCTGTCTGGATAGTTCAAGAGTGCCTAACTTGGATATTTTCAAAAGCTGTATCCTGGACCTGTCCAGGCTTAGAGCTTTTTTGAATGTCCTCTCCACTTCCGCGTTATGTCTGCTGTCCATCATATCTATGAAATCGATTATAATCAGCCCTCCCAGGTCTCTCAATCTGAGCTGTCTGGCTATTTCCTCGGCTGCTTCGAGGTTTGTCTGGAAGGCGGTTTGTTCAATATTCTTTTTGCTTAAAGAGCGTCCTGAGTTGACATCTATGGTGATCATCGCCTCCGTGGGATTTATGATGATGTATCCGCCAGATCGCAGGGATACCCGTTCTCTGTAGATTGCCGCTATCTGGTCCTCGATCTGATATTTATCGAAGATAGGGGTTTTTTCGCTGTAATGTTTGATCAGGTTTATGCTTCTCGGGGAAACGGCCTTGCAGTAATCCTTCATCTTTCTGAATGTTTCAATATCATCAACCCGGATCTCGTTGATATCCGGCGTAAAATAGTCCCTGATGGAACGCACTCCAAAGTCGCTTTCCTGATAGATGAGCGATGGTGTGGGAGCTTTTTGAGCCTTTTTCTGTATGTTATTCCATAATCTAAGGAGGCGCTGGTAGTCACGGGAAAGTTCCTGTTTTGTTCTGTTTATCCCGGCAGTACGGATGATATAACCGATCTTTTCATCCCTGTTTATCTGGCTCATCAACTCCTTTAATTTCTTGCGATCCGCTTCATCCTCTATCTTTCGGGATATGCCGCTGCTCTGTTTGTTGGGTATCAGGACGAGATACCGTCCTGCCAGCGACAGGTAGGTTGTCAGCATTGCCCCTTTCCGGTCCTTCCCCTCCCTCTGTACCTGAACCAGCACTTCCTGCCCGGCCTTGAGCGTGGGTTTTGATTCCTTCATGTCTCCTTTTTGTTCAGGTAAATATTCCGGATTGACATCGCGCAGGGGTAGAAAACCATTCCTGCTGCCTCCATAGTCTACAAAAGCCGCTTGGAGACCGCGTTCTACCTTCACGGCAACTCCCTTGTAAATATTTCCGGTTGTCGGCTCTTTGATCGACATCTGGATATTAAATTCCGTTAGCTTGCCGTCGCCATCAACAATGGCCATACGGCTTTGTTCTTCATCAATGGCATTTATCAACATCTTTTTTTTCATAACGATTCCTTTTGACTGTAATTATGTCAGAATGACATCCTTATAGTTCCCTCTCCCTTGGAGGGAGAGGGTCAGGGTGAGGGGTCACATCTTCATAAGTCATTTATTCCAA
>JADFWA010000343.1 GCA_015222855.1 Pseudomonadota bacterium
AATCCTCAAAATACTCAATGTATTCCTGCGGTTAAAATTTTCGCCTTCCTTGAACTCGAACGAAATTGAGTATTTTTCAAAGGCCTCACCCTTTCTTCGTTTTCCGTTCAAAAACGGACAGTATCTCTGCGGTAAGTAGTATTATCGAAGCGAGGTAGAATACCCAGAGAACAAGATATATAAGCGCCTTAAGAGGTCCGTATACAAAGCCTGCCGGGCTGCCTCCATAAGAGAGATAAAGGCCAAATAGCTGCTTTGCGATTTCAAGAAGGACTGAACAGATGACCCCACCCATGAGCGCATGGCTAAAATAGATCTTTTTGTTGGGAATAATCTTAAATACAAATGTAAAAAACAGAATAACGGAAGAAATGGGGACAATATGCCGGACAAGCGCATTATTTATTACAAGATTGCCGATATTGACCCCAAGCAGAACCACTCCCGTATCCTTTATCATTGATGCCGCAACATGTATCGCAATGGAAAAGAGAATGGCAATAACTCCCGCAGGCACGACGGCCATAGCCACAAGCATTGATTTTAAAGGATGCCCCGTTTTCTTTGTACGGAAGATGGTGGTAAAAGCAACCTCCAGGGAGGAGAATATCATTGTGGAAATCCAGAGCAGAAATGCAAATCCAATCCATCCCATTACCCCGCTGGTTTCTGACAGATTTTTTATCCCCAAAAGCAGTTTTTCTTCAATATAGGGATGAAGCTCTTTTACGAATTCCACAACGGTGATATACGCGCTTTCTGAAGAACCGAGAACAAGCCCGCTGGCGAAGAGGATGAAAAAGATGATTGGAATAACTGATAATATGGAGTAAAAAGCTATAGCAGCCGCTAAGTTGGGACAATCGTCACTGAAAAATGACCGAAACGCTTCAAACAGGACATCTCGTGATAATTTGATCCAATATTTCACAGTTAACATTTCTTGTACCACTGGAATTTTGATGTCTACTTGAACTATCCTATAACAGGGTAGAATGCAGGGTGTCAAGCGGCAAGCCACATCACCTCTGAGTGTCAATTTGACATCTTATAGCCACTTAATGTATAAGTTTTTGTATCAGGAATATATCTGAACAGTGAGGACAGGGAACAGGTTTGAAGAAGCGGGTTGTCATAGTAGTTTTTGTTGTCCTCCTTGTGGGTGTGGGCCTTCTGGTGTACCTGGGCCAACAGAAGGTACAGCGCCGCGAGTTATATTACTCCGGAACCATAGAGGCGACGCAGGCCGAACTCTCTTTCCAGGTCAGTGGCCGTGTCGTAAGTGTTCCGGCGGATGAGGGACAGATGGTGGAGGAAGGTCAGCTTCTCGCGGAACTGGATCGATCCGAATATCTGGCCCGCCATAAACAGGCCAGGGCGAACCTGGACGGGTCTGTAAAAAGACTGCGGCAGTTGGAGGTGGTTTTAGAGATATACAGGAAAACACTTCCCGCTGAAGTTGTAAGGGCAAAGGCCGCTGTTTCGAGTTCCAGAGACATTATGGAGGAGGCACAAAAACACAAGGAACGGTATGATAAACTTTTCGAGAAGAATGTTGTTTCGGAAAGGGAATGGGAAACTGTAAATCTCGAGTATCAGACGGCAAAAGCCAAACTGTCCGAAGAGAAGGCCGTACTAAATCAGGCACGAAGCAATTTAAAAAAGATCGAAGCCACTGAAAGAGAGCTTGAAGCAACGAAGGCCCGGATTCAGGCGGCCAAAGCAGTTCTTGAACTTGCGGAAATTCAACTCAAATATACACAGTTGCGAGCGCCCTTTGGCGGGATAATAACCAGCCGGAATGTAGAGTCTGGAGAGGTGGTAATGCCTGGCCGTGAGGTTTTGACTCTCTCGGATCTTTCCATAGTGGACCTGAAAATATTTGTTGACGAGACAGAGATCGGTAAGGTCAAACCGGGGCAACGTGCCAGGGTGAAGGTGGATACCTTTCCCGATAAGGTCTACAAAGGAAAAGTTTCATTTATATCTTCCGAAGGGGAATTTACGCCGAAGATAATCCAGACCCATAAAGAAAGGGTCAAGCTCGTATACCTTGTCAAGGTTTCAATTCCCAATCCAGACCTTGAATTAAAACCGGGAATGCCGGCAGATGCCTGGCTGCGGTAAGCGGAAGATCCTGTATACAAGGCAGTGGTCTCAAGTTATTGATTATAGGGCGACTAAAATCATAAAATCCGAAGCACGAAATCCGAAATACGAAACAATCTCGAAATCACAAATTCGAATGTCCTAAACTTTGTTTTGAATTTTTGTCATTTGATATTTGAATTTGTTTAGAATTTCGATATTCGGATTTCGAATTTATTAAATTGGAGCCTTTTCCTGGGGCAAGGGACTTTCATTGAGTAGGACGACTATGCGTGATTCCACAAGCTCTTTCATCCGGGTTGAAAATGTCTCCAGGAGTTTCGGGCGACTGGAGGCCGTCTGTGATGTCTCCTTTCAAGTGGAAAGGGGCGCCATGTTCGGATTTGTAGGTTCTGACGGGGCGGGCAAGTCAACTCTGCTCCGTATGATGGCGACCATGGTTAACCCATCCTCCGGGAAAATTCTAATCAATGGGCTGGATGTGGTGTCTCAGAGGTCAAAGGTCAAGACCATAATAGGATACATGCCCCAGCGGTTTGGACTTTACCAGGATCTTACCGTTAGTGAAAACTTCGACTTTTTCATGGATATCTTCGGGATTTCAGGTCCTGAGAGAAAGAAAAGGAGGGAGCGTTATCTCGGGTTTTCCAACCTCCTCCCCTTTGTCGATCGGCTGGCGGGTAATCTCTCCGGCGGCATGAAGCAAAAGCTGGGACTGGCCTGTGTCCTCGTTCACGAGCCGCAGGTTCTCATCCTGGATGAGCCGACCAATGGTGTGGACCCTGTGTCCCGGCAGGAGTTCTGGGAAATACTTGCCGAGATGAAGCGGGGAGGTATGACCATTCTGATTTCAACGGCCTACCTGGATGAGGGGGAAAAGTGCGATCACCTGGCCATAATGCACCGGTCCCGTATTCTTGATACGGCGACCCCGGCGGAGATTAGATCCCACTTCACCGATCTTGAGGAGGCCATGATTAATCGTATTGAAGAAGTGGACGGGAAACTTGTTCATGACAAATTCAAACTCTGATGCCATTTTTGTAAAGGAACTGGAAAAGAAATTCGGGCAGTTCGTGGCCGTGGACAGGATATCGTTCTCTGTTAAAAAAGGTGAGATATTCGGTTTATTAGGACCTAACGGTTCCGGGAAATCAACCACCATCCGTATGCTCTGCGGAATCATAACCCCCACTTCCGGTTCCGGTATGGTTGCCGGACATGATATCTCTACGGAGCCTGAGGAGATCAAGCATTCCATAGGCTACATGTCACAGAAATTTTCCCTTTATGAGGACATGACCCCCTTCGAGAATCTCCGTTTTTACCTTGGGGTCTATAATGTCCCGCCGGACTAGTGGAAGGACAGGATCGAGTGGACTCTGGATCTCGCCCGCCTGGAGGATGTTCGCCACCGGTTCACACGGGAGTTGCCGCCCGGATGGCGCCAGCGTCTGGCCTTGGGGTGCGCGCTGCTTCACCGGCCTGACATACTCTTTTTAGATGAACCAACCTCCGGCGTAGACCCGATTACCCGCCGGCACTTCTGGGAATTTATCGGTCGGCTGGCAGGCGAGGGCGTAACGGTCTTTGTTACCACGCACTATATGGATGAAGCGCGCAATTGCCGGCAAATTGTGATGCTCGACGAAGGGAAGATAGTGGCGACCGGCAGCCCTTCGGAGATAATTGAGGAGACCTTCCCCGGTCATCCTGAGGCGGGTTTGAATGATGTCTTTATCAAACTGATGTCCCGGAGAGATAATTGAACCCGGTAAGGATTAAAGCCATTGCCCGCAAGGAGTTCTACCACCTGATCAGGGATTTCAGGAGCCTGTACCTGGCCTTTGTTATCCCGCTTCTTCTTATCCTCCTCTTCGGTTACGCACTCAGTCTGGATGTGGACAACATCAAAACAGTGGTGGTGGACCACGACAGGACCTACCTGAGCCGTGATTTCATCCGCAAACTGAACGCCTCTTCCTATTTTAACGTCATAGGCCACCTGACGGATACCAGGGCCGTGACGAAACATCTTGACCATGGCTGGACAAAGGTAGCGGTGATTATTCCCCCGGACTGGACTGCGGACATCAAGGCGGACCGTGATGCCCCCATGCAGATTCTGCTTGACGGCAGCGACCCCAATTTTGCCGGCATATCAAGGGGGTACATCACTGCATTTGTTGAAGAATATAACCGTCGCTCTCTTTTGGATTTTTTCAACCGTAAAGGGATGGAGAAAATAAAACCGCCCGTTGAGGGACGTATACGGGTCTGGTTTAATGAAGATCTTGAGAGCCGCAACTTTATTCTCCCCGGCATCATTGCGATCATTATCATGATTGTGGGCGCCATGTTGACCTCGCTTGTAATTGCCCGCGAGTACGAAAACGGGACGATGGAGACGATACGGTCACTCCCTGTCAGGGGATCGGAGTTTTTAGCGGGTAAGGCGATCCCCTATTTTTTTATAGGGCTGATAGATGTACTTATTGCCGTTTTAATGGGGCAGGTTCTCTTCGGCATTGTCATGAAATCCAGCTTCTGGCTGATGGTTCTTGCCTCCTCCCTCTATCTCTTTGTCGCACTCAACCTTGGCCTTCTTATATCCGTTATTACAAAATCACAACTGGTGGCAAACCAGCTTGCCGTACTGATTACCTATCTGCCGTCCTTTCTCCTTTCCGATTTTGTTTTTCCCATTGGAAACATGCCCAAAATCCTTGAGATAGTCACTTACATTGTCCCGGCCAGGTATTTTATCGATATTCTAAACGGGCTGTATCTGCGAAATCTTGGGCTTAACTATCTATGGCCGAGTTATCTGATCCTGACGTTCATGTTTCTGATCCTTGCGGTCATGAATCTTTTGATGCTGAAGAGGGAGGGGATGTGAGATGAACTGGATTCGGGTTCGAGAACTGGTTCGCAAGGAATTTATTCAGCTTTTCAG
>JADFWA010000344.1 GCA_015222855.1 Pseudomonadota bacterium
ATTTTGACTGGATGGATAATATTCGTGACTGGTGTATCTCCAGACAGATATGGTGGGGTCACAGGATTCCTGTGTGGCATTGTGAGGGATGCGAAAATGTCATTGTTTCCACGGAAGATCCCGATAGATGTCCTGAATGTGATGGAACCTCATTGAGGCAGGATGAAGATGTCCTGGATACCTGGTTCAGTTCCGCACTCTGGCCCTTTTCAACACTTGGGTGGCCGGATGACACAGAAGCCTTGAAGACGTTTTATCCAACTACCCTTCTTGTTACCGGTTTTGACATCCTCTTTTTCTGGGTGGCAAGGATGATGATGATGGGTCTTTATGTCATGAAGGATATTCCCTTTGAGGATGTTTATCTCCATGCCCTTGTTCGTGACGAAGAAGGGGAGAAGATGAGCAAATCTAAAGGCAACATCATAGATCCTCTCGAAATGATAGATAAGTACGGAACGGATGCCTTCAGGTTTACTCTTGCGGCATTTACGGCCCAGGGAAGGGATGTGAGGATGTCGGGAGAGAGGATTGACGGCTACCGGCATTTTGTAACCAAGATTTGGAATGCCACCAGGTTTTCCATGATGAGCCTTGAGGATTATCCTGAAGGGGGCGCTCGGCCTGAAAAGGATGATTATTCGCTTTGTGACCGCTGGATTAAGGACAGGCTAAACAGGACTGTGGGAGATGTGACGAAATATCTGGATGAATACAGGTTTAATGATGCCGCCGGCAGTATATATCACTTTATCTGGCACGAATTCTGTGACTGGTATCTTGAACTGGTAAAGCCTGTCATTTACAGCAAGGATGCCCCCGCGAAGAGACTTGCCGCTCAACAGACCCTTCTTACGGTCTTAAAGACCACAATGAAGATTCTGCACCCATTTATGCCGTTTTTGACCGAGGAGATCTGGCAGAAGCTGGTGGATGACGGAAGCTCCATCATGGTCAGTGAATTCCCTGAGGCGGATGATAATCTTCGTGACCAGGATGCGGAAAGGCAGATGGGGACTGTCATGGATGTAATCACCACCATCAGGAGCATAAGGGGTGAGATGAACATTCAACCCTCAAAGAGGTTGAGAGTGATTGTCTCGGCTCCCGATGAAGAATTGATTTCCATACTGACTGCCGGTAAAGACTACGTTATAGATATGGCCAATCTGGATGAATTGGACATACGTGGTGAGGTGGAGGAGCCCAGGGGCGCCGCAACCGGTGTTGCCGGCTCTGTCAGGGTGTTTGTGTTGCTTGAAGGCGCGATAGATGTGGCCGCTGAGAAAGCAAGACTCGAAAAAAGAATTACCAAAATTGCCAAAGACCTCTCCGTTGTTTCCAGAAAACTTGCCAATCGTGATTTTATGGAAAAGGCCGCGGAAGCGGTGGTAAAGAAGGAAGAGGCCAAATTCGGGGAACTTAAAGAGAAACATGGCGTGCTTGAAGTGGCGCTTAGGAGACTTGAGGAGATAGGCTAAGGGCTAAAGGTAAAAGGTAAAAGGCGAAAGGCTAAGAAGATCGTAGCGCAGGTAGGGTGGCATTTTATATGCCACCGTTTGCGGTCGGGTATAAAACCCGACCCTACAATTTAAGACAAAACGAGTTGTGTCATGCTCCAGAAACATATCATACACAGGTTGATACAGTCGGCCATCGAGGAGGATGTCGGTTCAGGGGATATAACCACCTCGGCCATCCTTACAGGAGAGGAGACCGGCCATGCCCGTGTCGTGGCCAAGGAGGATATGGTTGTAGCGGGGATTGGTGTTTTTAAAGAGGTATTTATCTTTTCTGATGAGCATATAGAATTTACGGGGAATTTTGAAGACGGTAAACGCATCAAGGATGGAGATGTTCTGGCAGAGATATCGGGAAACCTGAAGAGTATCCTTACCGCGGAAAGGGTGGCGCTCAATTTTCTGCAGAGGATGTGCGGGATTGCCACACTGACGCGAAGATACGTGGATGAGATCAGGGGGGCAGATGCAAGGATTCTGGATACGAGAAAAACGACACCAGGCTTAAGGATGTTGGAGAAATATGCCGTCAGGATCGGAGGTGGTTTTAACCATAGATTTGGGCTGTATGACGGTGTTTTGATTAAGGACAACCATATTGATGCCGCCGGCGGTATCTCCGCTGCTGTTAACAGGGTCTCCGGTGATGTTCCTCACACCTTAAAGATAGAAGTTGAGGTTAAGAATCTGAGAGAAGTTGAGGAGGCCCTCTCTGCCGGGGTGGACGTTATAATGCTCGATAATATGAGTGTAGAAAAGATGAGAAAGGCCGTCTCTCTTATAAATGGAAGGGTTCTGGTTGAAGCTTCCGGAAACGTCACGCTATCCAGTGTGAAGGAGATTGCCGGGACGGGGGTGGATTTTATATCTGTAGGGGCGCTCACCCACTCAGCGCCTGCATCTGATATATCCTTACGGGTTAGTGGTTAGGAAACTATGTAGGGGCGGGATTTATCCCCGCCCGAAGAAGGTAGGGTCTATTAGAACTAATTAAACTGTTCTGTTATTTTTCTTTGTGCCTTTGGTACTTTGTGCCTTGATAACTATGTTTAACGAACACGATATAGCAGATCGCCTCTCGGGAAGGCTTATAGGAAACAGGGTGCACTTTCTCAGAGAGGTTGATTCCACAAATATATATGCCTCCAGACTAGCGATGGAAGGTGCTCCGGATGGAACGGTCGTCATCGCCGACTGCCAGACAAAGGGGAAAGGCCGTATGGGGAGAGTTTGGCAGTCTCCTCCGGAGAGGAACATATATACCTCCATTATCTTGAGACCCGCCATCGAACCGGCCGTGGCTCCTCAGATAACCCTCGTCACCGGTGTTGCGGTGGCCGAGCTTTTTTCTGAATACTGTCCGAAAGATGTTACCTTGAAATGGCCGAACGATGTACAGATCAAGGGGAAAAAGGTATGCGGCATCCTCACGGAGATGAGAACTTCCGGTGAAAAGATTGATTTCGTCATAGTGGGGATCGGCATTAATATTGGAATGAAGAAAGAAGAGTTCCACGAGGAGTTTCGGGATAGTTCTACCTCGTTGAGTGAAGAGGTTGGGACGGACATCTCTCGACTCGATTTTGCGGTAAAATTATATGCTTCCTTCGAAAGGTGGTATGAACGATTTTTATCCGAAGGATTCATCCCGGTAAAGGATGCATGGATGAAATACTCCGGCATCATCGGCAAGGACATCAAGATCACTTTAAGGGATGATATTCAGGCAGGGAAAGCGGTTGGTATCGATGAATATGGCGCGCTCCTTATTCTCAATGGAAAGAACCGGACAAGACGTATAATGGCGGGGGACGTTTCTTTAACGGGGGATTGATAACAATTCAGCCACTAAGGCACAAAGGCACAATTGGTTTAATTAGTTCTATTGGTTTAGTTGGTTGAACTAATAGAACCAATCGAACTAATTCAACTAATGAAACCAACAGTGTCTCTTGTTAAAATATAATCTTGGTGTCTTAGTGTCTTTGTGGCTGAACTATTGTGGGGGTTGATTATGCTTCTGGTCGTTGATGTGGGAAATACAAATACGGTGCTTGGTTTGTATGACGGAGACAAACTTTTGCATGACTGGAGGATCAGGACGGTTGTAAATCATACGGTGGATGAATATGGAATCAGGATACTCAATCTGTACAAGACGAGCGGGGCCGGTTCAAGACCTGTTGAGAGTATTATAATTTCCTGTGTTGTTCCCACTATGCTCAACATCCTGGAGCCTCTTTGCGAAAAATATTTTAATGTAAAGCCGCTCATTGTCGGGCCGGGAATCAAGACCGGAATGCCGATCTTTTATGATAATCCGAGAGAGGTGGGCGCGGACAGGATAGTTAATGCCGTTGCCGCCTATGAAAAATACAAGAGAGATCTTATAATTGTGGATTTCGGCACGGCCACAACCTTTGATTATGTCTCCCCAAAAGGGGAATATATGGGGGGCTGTATAGCGCCGGGTATAATAATATCGAGTGAGGCGCTTTTTGAGAGGGCGTCAAAGCTTCCCAGGGTCGAGTTCCGCAGACCCAAATCCATCATTGCCAAGGATACGGTAAGCAGCATGCAGGCCGGAATCATGTTTGGCTACGCTGGTCTTGTGGACGGAATTGTAGATCGCATGAAGGCCGAGGCGAAATCGAATCCCTACGTTGTGGCAACGGGCGGAGTGGCAAGCATCATAGCCCCCGAAACAAAAAACATAGATGTAGTCGATGAGATGCTCACCCTGGAAGGGCTCAGGATAATCTATTTAAGGAACAGTTAGTTCCTTAGTTGTAAAGTTCTTGCAAAAATGGCAAAAGAATTTAGCTGTAAGCAGAAAATAAATTCGAATATTGTAAGACGTAAGACGATTTACGCTTTCCATTTTTTCAGTTGTAGGTTGGGTTGAGGTGAGAAACCCAACAAAAGGCTTTTGCCTGGTTCCTATGCTC
>JADFWA010000345.1 GCA_015222855.1 Pseudomonadota bacterium
CAGTTTCAAGAAGGTGGTCCAGGCAGAAGGTATCGAGCTTTTTGTCATTGGAGACGCACTGGTACCCCGCAACCTGTCCAGCGCTGTACATGATGGCTATCGGATCGGCATCAGGATCTAAGGAGGAGGTAGAAAAAATGCCAGTTAATGCAGAAAAAGAAATTACTAAATTATGGCGGAATCTCCACAATGCCCAGGGAGAAATCTGTAAGACTTTTTACCGGTGGCGGGAGGTCGCATTAGAAGTTGCCGGGCCTGACATAAAGCCTCTGGATGTAGCCCTGAAGGCTGCTGAAATGATGGGCAAGGACATGGGTAAGGATTTTCTTCCCCGCCTGAATTGGTTGAAAGGCGAAGAGGGCTTTATGATGAATCTGGGAAGATCCCTCGCAGGTCTATGGATAACCGAGGGAGGAATTGCCTTTGCTGAAAAGGGTGAAAACCCCGGAGAAATCTTCGTGAAATGCACGAGGTGCCCGTGGCCAACCGCCGCTAAACAGTACGGCGTACCCATGGAAGAAGTCGCTTTGACGAGAGAGAGGCTTTTTCAGACCATGCTCGAAGATGTTAGCTTCTTTCTTAACATAAAAGTAAAAATTGAAATGCTGAAGGCCATCCCCAGGGGACAGGGAGAATGGTTATTCAGACTTTACAAAGAAGAATAGAGGAGTGAAATATGGCTGCTCAAATAGATACAGAAAAATGTACAATGTGCGGAGGGAACATCCAGCCTTTGTGTGTTGAGGCGTGTCCGGATTTGGCAATAAGGGTGCAGGATGGCAGGATCGTGGTCACGGAGTTCATATGTGAGGACTGCAACGAATGCGGTTGTGTATGCCCTGATCATGCGATCACAATTCCCTTGGAAAAAGTAACGTTTTAGAGGAATTATAATTGAGGAATTATGGGATTGAGGGATTGAGGGATTGAGTAATTCCTAAATTCCCCAATTCCTAAATTTCTTGAATTACTAAGGAGATAATCATGAAGGTAAACAAGATAGATCATATATGCATTGCTGTCAAAGACCTGGGGGCGGCCAAAAAGATCTGGGAACCTATGTTGGGGAAAACAGGGCCGGATGATGCCTATGTTGATGAGCCTGAAAAGATAAACGTGGCAAGGTACTGGGTAGGTGAGGTGGGATTTGAGCTGATGGAATCCACCAGTCCGGATGGGGATGTGGCCAAATTTATCGAGAAGAACGGTGAGGGTGTCATGCTTATCAGCTTTAATGTGGACAACACCCGGGAGGCCATTGATGAGTTGAAAGCCAAGGATTATCCGTTCATACCGGCTCCAACCGGGGAAATCGCAAGACCCTTCCGTAATTGCGAATTTGCCTTTATTCATCCTAAAAAACTCAATGGCGTTTTGACCGAGTTGATAGACGATAAGTGGGATGGGAAAACGATATAAGACTTTTGAAGTCTATCTGGTATATATTGATGCGGATAAATGTGACGGGTGCGAGGAGTGTGTAAAGATGTGCCCGGTTAATGTCTTTGACATGTCACACAAGGCATACCCGACACGGCCTCAAAACTGTCTGGGATGTGGAACCTGTGTAGCCCTCTGTAAGTCAAACGCCATCATTATTACAGAAATATGAAATAAAATCGTTTCGCGATTTTATGAAACGCGGCGTCGCCGCTTAAGAGACATAAAACCTCCTTTAAACATCCCTTCTGGATTCAACTCAAATAGATAAGCCTGAGGGGACTTGCACACAAACAATCATGTTTATCCATGCCTGTCGAAGCGGAGCGTAGATTTACCCGCCTATGGAGGGTCCCGCTGTCGGGG
>JADFWA010000346.1 GCA_015222855.1 Pseudomonadota bacterium
GAGTTCCTCGATTCCGTCCAGCTCAGTCAGGAATTGGCTGATGACGCGGTCAACCACATGGGATGCGGCTTCCGAACCGCGCCTGGGAACAACACTGTCTATTTCATCGAAAAATATGATACATGGAGATGCCTGCTTGGCTTTCTTGAAAACCTCACGGATGCCTTTTTCGCTTTCTCCAACCCACTTGGAGAGGATCTCAGGGCCTTTAACCGAAATAAAATTGACCTCTGACTCCGAGGCAACCGCCTTGGCAAGCAAGGTTTTGCCTGTGCCTGGGGGACCATAGAGCAATATACCTTTGGAAGGACTGGTTTTCGCATGTTCAAACAACTTATCGTATTTCAGGGGCCATTCGATGGTTTCTTTTAACACGCTTTTTATTTCGGAAAGCCCGCCGACATCGCTCCACTTTACATCCGGAATTTCTGTGAACACTTCCCTGATAGCTGAAGGCTCAACTTCCTTAAGGCCTTCCATGAAATCATCCATAGTTACCTGAAGTTTCATCAGAGTCTCGTAAGGAATCTCTTCCATCTGGAAGTCAATGATAGGGAAGAGTTCTCTCAGGGTAACCATCGCCGCTTCACGAGAAAGGGCCTCCAGATCAGCCCCAACAAACCCATGAGTAATCTCGGATATACGCACCAAATCCACATCCTCGGCCAACGGCATGCCCCTGGTATGGACGTTGAGGATCTCAAGACGGCCGTTCTTGTCCGGTATGCTGATCTCAATCTCACGGTCGAAACGCCCTGGTCTTCTCAAGGCTGGATCAAGAACATTGGGAATGTTGGTAGCGCCTATTACGATGACCTGACCTCTCGAAGAGAGCCCGTCCATCAGGGCCAGAAGCTGGGCCACAACCCGCTTTTCCACCTGTTTCTCTCCCCCCAGTTCCTCTCGCTTTGGCGCGATGGCGTCGATCTCGTCCAAAAAGATAATGCTTGGAGCATGTGAAGTGGCATCTTCAAATATCCGCCTGAGATGGGCCTCGCTTTCACCATAGTACTTGTGCATGATCTCCGGGCCGCTGATATGGTCGAAGTAGGCATCGGTCTCGTTGGCTACGGCCTTGGCAATAAGAGTTTTTCCACATCCGGGAGGGCCGTGCAAAAGCACGCCTTTGGGGGGATCAATGCCCAGTCTTTCAAAAACCTGGGGATATTTCAGCGGCAGCTCGATCATCTCTCGAATCCGCCCGATCTCCTTGCCCAGCCCGCCGATATCTTCATAGGATATCCTGGTCACGGCCTCACCAACACCCTTCTTCTCCTGAATTCTCATAACGGTCTTGGGGTTGATTATCACCACGCCTGCGGGCTTGGTGGACACAACTTTGAAATCCTGGGTGCGGGTTCCGATAAGTCTTGCTCTTACCATGTCACCCGCTAATAGCGGCAAACCCTCAAGGAGGCTTCCGATATAGCGGGCATCATAGGAACGCATACTTGTCAAAGGGGTGACAACTATCTTTTGGGCAGGCTTAAAGTCGGATTTTGTGAGGGTAATTTTTTCGTCAATGCCGACCCCGGCGTTTTCGCGGGTAATTCCATCCAGGCGAATCAGGTCCTTGCCCCGGTCCTCCATATAGGCAGGCATAACCTTGGCCACTGTTTCCCTTTTTCCCTTGAGAGCTACCACGTCTCCCACTTCGACACCGATCTTCTGAAAATCGGCAGGATCGAGGCGGACAATGCCGCGGCCTACATCCTTGGATGCAGCCTCCGCTACTTTTAGGGTAAGGGGTTTGCTTTCTATATTCTTTTTTTGAGGTTTCATGTTATTAGTCATTAGTCATTAGTTATTGGTTATTGGTTGCTGACCACTGACCACTGCTCACTGTTCACTGACCACTGATCTTTTATTTTGAACCGCAGAACCGCAGAACAAGGAACCGCAGAATATCGAAGTAAAAAATATTGATTTGTTTCTTTTAAAAAACTTCTGCTGTTCGACATTCCTTGTTCGATATTCGATATTCATTTTTTTCAGTCCTTCAATTCCTAAATTCCTAAATTGTCTTTATCTTAATCTCCAGTATCCCATTCTTATATGACCATTTCATATCCTCGGCTTTTGCAGGTATGGAGAGGAGGACTTCTTTTTGATATTTTCTCCCTTCTCCTTCGGCGCTGATATTCAGGATGTCTCCTTTAATCTCAAGTTTGATATCCTTTTCCTCGATGCCTGGCATCTCGGCAATAATCTGGATCTCATCTGCTTCATCGAAAACATCCACCATAGGTTCGCGCACCTCTTCCACCACCGGCCCTTCAGGTGTTTTTTTGATATTCCCAAACGGCTTGACGGAAGGTCTGCCGTCAGCCATAGTACGAA
>JADFWA010000347.1 GCA_015222855.1 Pseudomonadota bacterium
AAAGATACCTGAGAAAGAAGATTGAGTAAAATGAAAAGGGGAAACTACAGCGATTTCGATGCCACGGAACTCTACTGTCCCAAATGCAAGAGAGCGGTCCCTGTAAGAAAAAGACTCCTTCTGGTTCTTCCAGGCGGAGACAAGTATGATTATACCTGCGTCCACTGCGGGACATCTGCGGGAGATAAAACGGTCTCACAGAAGGATAATCTGAGATTGTTTGTCAAATAAAGGTAAATCAGACAACTCGTAGGGGTGGGGTTTATCCCCACCCGCAAGCTCTCATAAAAAAGGCCATGTTCCTAAAGAACATGGCCTTTTACTTATATCACTGAAAGGATATTGTACAATTATCTTCCGATAACATACCTGTAAGGATCCACTTCTTCTCTCAAAACAGTGAGTTCCTTTTTGGTAGGATGATGGGTTTCAGCGATCTGCTTATGTGCCAGAAGTTCAAACCCGCAGTTATCCCGGACATCCTTTTCGGAATAACCGGGATTAATGGATTTAATTCTCATCCTCTTGGATTTAGGCTCAAAGTCCATGACGGCCATATTGGTTATAACCCTGTAGGGACCCGACCCTTTTGCAAGACCTGACTTATCCCTGGAGTCGCCCCCTTCCAGATAACCGGGTGTTGTGATGTAATCACATTTTTCCGCAAATCGTTTGCTGTCCTGGGGGGTCATCACCATCATGTTCCAGCAGAAGGAACCAAAATCATTGGCTCCGCCACTGCCTGGAAACCTGACCTTTGGCTTTTGATGATCCGGCCCGATTCGGGTTGAATTCAGATTGCCGTACATATCAATCTGCGCGCCACCGAGAAACGTATAGTCAACCATACCCCGGCAGAACAATTCCATGGTATCGGTCATACTGGTCGCCTGACATGCTTTCCAGATTGTCCTGGAGTCACCGACGGAAATCGGCATTTCGGGAAGCTGTGGATCGATTCCACCTGCCTCAAATATAATCAATAAATCAGAAGCATGGGTTTTCTGGGCAAGCATTGCCGCCGCGCATGGGGCGCCGGTACCGACAGCAACGGACGCGCCAGACTTAAGCTCCCTTGCCCCGGTTACTATCATAAGTTCCATTGTATTATAATCAGCCATCGCTTATTTTTCCTCCTTTCTTATCCGTTATTACCATTACCCGTCGTCATCAGCTCTTTATCTCGCAGCGCCAGCATTTTTTCCATACCGCCGTGCAGTCTGATATAATCGAAGTGGGATTCAACATTGTAGATATTTTTATCGAGAAACTCTTTAAATGCCTCGGGATCTTTTTCGACCGTTAGCCACTCCCTGATATGCTCTTCGTCTGAGAAATATTCATAGGCCATAACCCCGGGATAAGCTCCATAAGGCACCTCGCACACCGCGTCAACGCAGAAGAAAGGAATCAATGTCAGAGTCGGTTCTCTGCGGATTTCTTCATTCGGAATAAGTCTCTCACATGTGATGATCAAATGTTTCGATGCCTTGGCCAGATCCAAATCTGAAACAGTAATATCACGAATCCTGCAGTTACCATACATATCCGCCTCATGAACATGTATAACCGATACATCAGGCCAGAGAGCCGGCATGGCCGCATACTTTTGCCCTGTGAAGGGGCATTCGATTATTTTCGCCCCGCTGAACTTGAAGGTATCCGTTCCCATGACGTTTCTGATGGGAACGAATGAAATGCCCATCGCTGCAGCCTTGAGACGGGCCGACAGGCAGTAGTTGGTCCACTCAGAAACCTCTACTTCACCGCTTTGCATATACTTTCTTGCATTGGATGACAGTCCCCTTGCCTCCAGACCAACGATGTAGGCGATATCCAGTTTGTTAAAAACCTTCCCCGCGCAAAGAACCTGAAAATCATGGGTAGAAGTATGACCGGCGAATGCCATGTTTTTCTTTTTCTGTCTCACAATCTCATGGCATGCGGCTATGGGGGTTCTATTGGCACCGAAACCACCGATTGCCAGATACTCCCCGTCATGCACATACTTAGCAACCGCGTCTTTCAAAGACATCAATTTGTTCGTCAATGCTCGGGACTTCGTCTTGAAATGTGCTCTCGCGTTATCCGCATCGGGATCCGTAAATAATCTTCCAACGCCTTCATCTATAACATCCACTGTAACTTACCTCCTTCTCTTATTAGTGTTTGAAACCCACATGAAATCCTCATCAATTACAGCGTCTTGAAAATTAAATTTCAGAGAAACTTTCGAGTTTATGCGGGCTAATCAACGTTTCTGCAACGCCGGTTTGCATAACATAACCGACTACATTTAGCAAGCAATATTGTGACTCTCCCTATCTAAGGAACAAATCTCCTCCCATTGACACCTTCCCAAAGTCTGGCCTATTCTACCTTGCTGCGGATAATTTTTCCCGCGTACCTGATGGCCTCCTCCCTGTCTTTTATCCTCCCCTCCATCCGGGCATCTTCAACCTTTCCGAGTATTTTCCCCAAGAACGGGTCTGGTGAAAGACCAAATTTATCAATCAAGTCCCTCCCCGTAATCAAAGGCGGTGTTTCGATACGCGGCTTGATCTCCCCATAATATATGTCGAGCATCTCCTTTGTCATTCTCTTACTTTTTGGTATCCTGTCCTCAGGCACATCCGGACCGAGTGTCGCCATGGAATCCGCAAGAAACAATATAAAATAAGCCCGGAACTCTTCTGTATGCTTCCTGAAAAAGCGCAGGATGCTCTTTTGAGAAAGTGCACCCAAAAAGGCAAGATTAATCAGATACATATGATCCCCGACCATATCTTTCACAAAACCGATCTCTCTGTTACTCAATTTTAACCGCCGGGCAGCCTCTTCCGCTATTTTTTTGCCGGCATCCTCATGTCCCAGGAATCTCACGCGGCCGTCAGTATCCTCACTTCTGGCCTCGGGTTTCCCTGAATCGTGAAATATGGCCGCAAACTTGATGATGCTCTCCCTGCTCCTGCCCGGAACAAATCCGGAGTCAAGATATTCATTAAAATTGGGTGCATATTCCCCAAAATAATCCTCCGGTTCCCTCATCACGAACTCGATTTTTTCAAGTGTGAGGAGCGTATGCCCCCAGACGTCAAGATGGTGATAACCGTTCTGACGCACCCCTTTCATGGACAGAATCTCCGGAAAAATCTCCTCAAGCAGCCCAAGACCATCCATATCGATGACAAACGGGGCGCAGGAATATACTGAAAGGAGATTAAAGAATTCATCCCTGATCCTCTCCCACGAAACTTCCTTCAACCTGCCGCGATTTTGGACAATACTCTTTCGGGTTTTTATATCTATCTCAAAACCGAGCTGTGCGGCAAAACGGAACGCTCGAACCATTCGGAGCGAATCATCCCTGAAGGTTTCATCACTTATGACCGCAATTCTTTTTTTACAAATGTCATCCCGGCCGCCGAAGGGATCAATCAATGAATCGAAACTGCCCTCCAGATAATCCATAAGTGGGAGCGCCATGGCATTGATGGTAAAATCTCTCTCCCCCAGATCTTCCTCGATGGATGCCCCACGCATTTTTGTGAAATCGAATACAAGAGTTTCATCATGTGACTTGACAACAACACGCTCCGTCTTCCGGCAAGGTTCATCATCAAGCAGGATATAGGTTCCGCCGCTCCTTCTTGCAAAATCCAGGGCTAGTTCGCGCGCACCGGAAGGAACCACAATATCGATGTCGGGGGAATATCTCTTCAATATCCGATCCCGGATCGCCCCGCCAGCGACATAGAGCGGCCTGCCTTCCAGATATCTCAAATAGTTTTCGATCATATCACCACAGGATTCGGGCGTCCACAGCCCTGCAACCGTCTCCCGTCGCCATCAATGGGTTAATATCCAGCTCTGCAATATCCGGAATTTCAGCAGCCAGAAAAGAAAGCCTCTCCAGAGCGTCGAGAAGCGCTTCCATCTTCACCCCTGCCTCACCCCGCACACCCGTCAGCAGGGGATACATCTTCAGTGACTTGAGCATCTGCTCAGCCTGCAGTCGATCAACGGGAACAATCTCCCTACTGACATCCCGGAACACCTCTGTATAAATTCCGCCCAGACCGCAGGCGATCACCTGACCGAACTGGGGGTCCCGTTTCAAGCCAAAGAGCAGCTCCAAACCTCCAGCCTGCTCCTGCAACTGAAAAGCCCCGATCCGGATATCGGGATTGCGGAGACGCACATTTTCCGTCATTTTATGAAAAGCATCACGAAGTTCGTTCGGGGTTTCGATTCCCGTTATCACCCCGCCCCATTCACTCTTATGAAGGAAGGCCGAACCGGCTAATTTCAAAACCAGCGGGTATTTAAGATCTGCCGCAGCCGCTTCCAGCTCCTCCCAACCGCGGGCCAGGGCGCCTTTAACTACAGGAATTTTAAAAGCGGCCAGCAATTTGAGGGCATCTTCTCCCAAAAGGACCTTCTGTTCCCTGCCCTTCTCAAGTAAAGTCTTCATGCGCTGCCGGTCAACCGAAAAACTTTTCTGAGAAGGAACATTCCGCCGCCGCGCCTGATAATAGCGGTGACAAAAAGAAAGTCCCCGCACAGCCTGCTCAATGGAATCAAAGCATGCCACACCACCGATAGACTCATACTGCTTCGTGGCGGAGGCTATGTCATCCATGTAGACCCACATGGCAATCGGCTTGCGATTGCCCGCCTCCCGCCGCGCCCCTGCCACCGCCTCCGCTATACCGAAATGGGCATGCAGCGGAGAACTCGGAGCGGGAATAACCGCCAGCGCCCCATCCACCCCCGGCGATTTCAACAAACCGGTCATGGCCTTGCCGTAAACTTCCCGTAAGTTGCCCCCGATCATACCCACCGGCCAGATATCAATAGGGTTACCTATATGTATCCATTCCGGAACACCCTCCTTCAGTTCTTCGGATAAACCTGGGGGAAGCTTTGCCAACACCAAACCAAAGTCTTCACAGGCATCGGCGGACATAATACCGCCAGCGCCGGTGGGCGTCAGAACACCCAACCTTGGCCCCTCCATCTCCTGCAGGAGGAGCAGGGCGCGGATGGCATCCTTCAGTTCAGTTCCACTTTTTACGCGAATGATCCCTGCCCGGTCGAAGGCAGCGTCAAATACCTCATCCTCGCCAACAAGGGAGCCGGTGTGAGAAACCGCCGCTTCAGCACCCACTGTGCTGCGGCCGGTTTTGAAGACGATAACGGGCTTTTGTAAAGTAATTTTGGAGGCAATTTCCAGAAACTCCCGGCCCCGCTTTATACCTTCCATGTGTATAACTATCACCCTGGTTTCAGGATCATCGGCAAAAAACTCCAGCGCATCCACAAAATCGACATCGCAGCCATTGCCAATATCAATGGCCTTCCCCCAATCCTGGTAAGTGAAGCTCGGGGAAGCGACCTGGATCACACCGGTCTGGGCAATTACCGAAACGGGTGAGACCTTTTCGGGAACCGGCAGGTCGATAAAACCGGTAGTGAAATGTTGAAAATTGTTGAGTATCCCCATGGTGTTTGGTCCCAGGACACGCACGCCGTTTTCCCGGGCCAGCCTGACGATCTGTTCCTGAAGTTCCGCGCCGCGCCGGTCGGCATCACCAAAACCCTGGCTGATGATGATCACCCGCCGGATGCCGGCCCGCACACATTGTTCAAACATCCGTGCTACCCGGTCTCTTCCCACGGACATCACCGCCAGATCCGCTATTTCCGGCACTTCCAAAACCGAAGGATAAGCCTTGAATCCGCAAATTTCCCGGGCATTCGGGTTTATCGGATAGACACGGCCTTTATAGCCGTATCGCACCATGCACTCCAC
>JADFWA010000348.1 GCA_015222855.1 Pseudomonadota bacterium
AAGCGCTCCGCGAAGCCACTCCCATGGACGTGAGCGCGGGCCCAGACAACTAAAGGTAGTGTCGCATCAATGTACTTATCGTCCGCACTTTCGCCTAACAGAGCGTATCTTGGGGTGGAATTGGAAAGATAAGAAATAAAATTCAAGTCAATGCGTAGAAAAGATAAAGAAATAACTGACATCAAGAGTATCGAGGAAATAATCAACAAAGCCAAAGTCTGTCGTTTGGCCCTAACTCTTGATGACACTCCATACGTTGTACCTGTATGTTTTGGCTATAGCGCTGAAACAATTTATTTTCATTCTGCCAAGGAAGGAAAAAAGGTAGATATTATAAAGAAAAACAATAGAGTCTGTTTTGAGTTTGATATTGATCATGAACTAGTGGAATCTGAAAAAGCCTGTAATTGGGGGATGAAATTCAGGAGTGTTATCGGTTTTGGAAAAGCATCTTTTGTTGAAAACATAGAAGAAAAACAAGAAGCTTTAGGCATTATTATGCAAAACTACACGGATAAAACATTCCTGTTTCCAGAAGAAAATTTAAACAGCACATTAGTAGTAAAAATTGATATTGAGCAAATAGCAGGAAAAAAATCAGGGTATTGAGCTTTCGTAAGCAAGGTAAAAGATTGAAATAAAAAATATAACAAATCACTTAACCAGGCCCGCAAGCCAGCGCCATTTTTCGAGGTAGATTCAAGCATTTAATCCACCCAAAGTCGGGTGCAAAATCCACGGCGGGCTGGTTAGTTCCAACGTTGGCGGGCACGAGAATCGGGACAATCGGACACGATCCGTCCAAAAAGGGGTCAAGTCTGCTCTTAACTCATCTTCATTCCTTCCCATAAATTGCACACAGCAAATCAATGTCATAATTTCACAATCAATTTTCAAAGTGCAGATATCTGCTTATGCATTTAACTATACCGTCGAATCAGTGAGTTCAGACAGCTTGATACTATCTCAAAATCCGTCAATTCAAGGCAGCAGTTACATATCGCCATTCGGATGTTCATTCTTAGAGTGTCACTATCTGCTAGTCGTAATAGTTTTGCGCCCCCATCCAACTATTTCCTATATTATAAATTCGGCTGTCATGACCGTATGGTCGGATGGTTTTTCGGCGCGCCTCGGCCCTAAATCGATAGAACACCGGATAGACTGATCGGCAAGCGGAGCGGTTGCGAGAATATGGTCTACCCTCCAGCCGAGCCCTCGTTCTACTGATCTGGGGACACGGTAATCAAAAAAAACGTACTGTCCTGCCTCTCCAGGGTGATGCTTTCTGAAAATATCGACAATACCCCCATGATTGTGTAGTAGATCAAAGGCGTCCCATACCTCCGGGGTGAAATCGACGTGGCCGCGGGGGATATCAGGCGGGCTGTATAGGAAGGCGGTCAGTCGTTGACTATTGACGAGGCATTCCGAATAGAATACCTCGTTACATGGCATGTGGCGAGTCTCAGTCAATAGTCAAGGCCAGACCCCATAATTACCCTATCATCTTAACGTTATTACTAATAACGCGATCTGCCTCCAGGTCGCCTTCCGCCGCCACCACGGCCTTTGTCGGCACGAGGGCGAGCCTCATTCACATTCAACGTCCGTCCAGCCATCTCCTTGCCGTTCATCCCGTTGATGGCTGCCTCAGCCTCTTCCTTCCCAGGCATCTCTACAAATCCGAATCCCTTGGACCGGCCGCTGTACTTGTCCGTAATGATGTTTATAGACGTTACCTCACCAAATGCCTCAAAAGCTCTTTGTAACTCCTCTTCTGTGACGGAATAAGACAAGTTGCCTACGTAGATATTCATAATATCTCTTTTGTTAAATATTTAGCAATATATGGGGCTTTCGCGATTTAAATCGGGACGAACTGGAGAAAAGCGTTCCTCTGGAAAGGCTTCGTGATCCGTTCCGGCGGTTAGAAGCCGAGTGTGTCAGCGGTGAGGCAGCGAGAGTACGTTCTACCGGGGACTTCATTACCCTTTGTTGTCTCACAGGCCGTCGCGGGCGGTCGAATCCGCCATTTCCTGACGGTACCTGTACGTGCCTGTACGGTGTAATCGAAATCTTCCAGTGTTCGGCTTTCGATTTTTTCACCGAGAACTTTTTCGATGTTCCACACAAAAGCTCTCTCTTTGCTCGTCACAAAGGTAAACGCATCACCGGTCCGTGCAGCACGGCCTGTCCGGCCGATTCTGTGCGTGTAAGCATCGACGGTGTCAGGCATGTCGTAATTGATCACGTGGGAGATTCGGGACACATCGATGCCGCGGGCGGCAATGTCGGTGGCTACCAAGATCTGGTATTTGCCGTTTCGAAAACCGTTGAGTGCCTTCTTTCGCTTGTACTGTGTCAGGTCCCCCTGTAAAGAAGTCGCAAAAAATCCGGCTTTTTTCATTTGCTTTGCCAGGCGAGTGGCACGGATCTTAGTGCGAGTAAAGACGAGCACTGACTCCGTGTCCGTGCGGTCCAGAAGTCTCATTAAAAGGTCTTTTTTGAGGTGCGGTTCGACGGGATAGAGGGCATGAGAGACCGTGGATACGGGAGCAGTATCGCCGATCTGGAAAGTAACGGGATTGTGCAGGATATCTTGTGCCAGCTCCCGGATGTCATCAGGCATGGTGGCAGAGAACAGCAACGTTTGACGCTGTTTCGGCAGCCGCTTCATGATCGTCCTGATATCCGGTAAAAAACCCATGTCGAACATGCTGTCCGCCTCGTCCAGGACGAGCACTTCCAGACGGGATAAATCAATCATGCCCTGGTCCATGAGATCGATCAGACGTCCCGGACAGGCCACAACGATTTCGGCTCCTTTACGGATCATCCTGATCTGGGAGTCTTTTTTCGTGCCTCCATAAATTGTGATACTCTTCAGTTTCGTCCGCCGGCAAAGTTGACACATCGACTCGTGTGTCTGTTCCGCCAGTTCCCGTGTCGGGGCAATGATGAGTGCCCGGATGCGCTTCCGCGGACCATCCATCAAACGCTGCAGGATGGGAAGCACGAACGCGGCGGTTTTTCCCGTTCCGGTCTGGGCCAGTCCCATGACGTCCCGTTCCCGGAGAATGGATGGAATGCATTGAGTTTGAATCGGTGTGGGCTCCGTATAGCCGAGTGCCTTGATACCGGATTCGATATGGGGATGTAGATTAAACGATTTAAAATTCATTAAAAGTCCTTCTTTTTCTATTTGTGGGTCAGGTATAACCCCGGCCCGTCCGCCGTCGGGGCGGTTGATTGGTCATTCTTGTTGAATCGATAGAGGTCTGTCAGATTTGATCAGATGTTAGGGTTTCGTCGGACTCTGCCGATTTATTCTTCTTTTCCTGTCGCCTCTCCATTTTTTCCTTCGCTTTTCGCTTGCGCTCAATTTCTTTTTGCCGTTTCCGAAACGTGTTTTCATTTCGATTTGCCATGTTCCTCCTGTTTTCGTTTCGGTATGGCCCATGCATCTTTTTTAAAGAGACCTTTTTATTATACCCAAAAAAAACCCCAGAAGCCTTTCACAGGCTCCGGGGAGATGGACCAAAACCGATTTTAAAAGTGACCGTAATATAAGCGTTACGGACGAGTATGTCAAGTTTTAACTAGGATCGCGAATTGCCTCAAATTAAATGTTACCCAAAGGGTGGTTTTAAAAGGATCGTTGATTCATAATATATGTCACCGAATTACATGGAGGAGTGACAATGAGTCCACGGTCTAAAAAAGAATATATTGAGGCTATTCATTTACGTTATAAAAATGCTGACCGTCATGAAAAAACAATCATCGCCCTGCTGACCATTTCCCTTGCTACCATCGATAGAATCCTGAAGCCAACACGAATACAATACAAGAAACGGGGCAGAGCTACCACAAAACCAGGAACGCTCCTGAGAAAACAAATACCCATTAAAACCGATCAATCACAATGGGGGTCAAGTCCGCTCTTGACTCATCTATATTTATTCCTGTAAATTGCATACAGGAAATTAATATCTTAAATTCGTCGTCAAATTTTCAGGTTAAGATAACTGCTTAAAGTGTTGAATAAATCAAGGTCTGAAAAGTTAAGGCAGGCGATCCATAGCTGGAAAATTAAAATCGATATCGAAGTCGTCTCTCAATAAAACCACCTGCAATCTTTGATTTGACCGGGGGCGTCACGCAAGCCCCGCCTTGTAGGCGGGGTCAAGGGGTGCAACATAATTAAATTATTCCTTACCGGGAAGCCCCGCCCTGTGGGCGGTGAACTTCACAATTTCGATCACGATATGAGCTACCCTTAAAGTTTACCTCCGACAGTTTCACAAGCGGGCACAACATCTTGCAGTCACTTTCTCTTGACACACAATTGCCATTTTCCTATACTTTTCCAACGAAAAAGTGAGGAATTGTGATGGACCGCCAATATTACATAAATCTGGAGAACGAATTCGGCGCTCATAATTATAACCCTCTGGACGTGGTTTTAAATCGCGGTGAGGGGATCTGGGTCTGGGACGTGGAAGGCAACAAATACATGGACTGCCTGGCCGCCTATTCCGCGGTCAACCAGGGGCACTGCCACCCGGAGATCATGCGTACGATGATCGAGCAGGCCCAAAAGCTGACCCTGACATCCCGGGCTTTCCGCAATGACCAGTTGGGCCTGTTTTATCAAGAAATCTGCAAGTTGACCAATTCGCATAAGGTTTTGCCTATGAACAGCGGGGCGGAAGCGGTAGAAACCGTTATTAAGGCTGCCCGCAAGTGGGGATACAAGATCAAAGGGGTCCCGCGGGATCAGGCTGAAATAATCGTCTGTGAGAATAACTTCCATGGCCGGACGATCACAATTGTCGGATTCAGCACGAATGAAATTTCACGTGAAGGCTTCGGCCCCTTCACCCCGGGGTTTAAAATAATCTCCTTTGGCGATGTCAATGCTCTGGAAGAAGCCATCACGCCCAACACGGTGGCATTCATGGTCGAACCCATCCAGGGAGAGGCCGGAGTAATCATCCCGCCGGCAGGATATCTAAAGGAAGTCAAGGCCGTCTGCGAGAAAAATAATATGCTCCTGATCCTGGACGAGATCCAGACCGGATTAGGACGCACCGGCAAGATTCTGGCCGAGGAGCATGACGGTATCGAAGCCGACCTGACACTTGTCGGCAAGGCCCTTTCCGGCGGCTTCTATCCCGTCTCTGCGGTCCTGTCCAACACAGAGGTTTTGGGCGTGCTGCGTCCCGGCGAACACGGCAGTACCTTTGGGGGCAATCCACTGGCTTGCGCCGTGGCCAGGACGGCCATTAAGGTATTAATTGATGAGAATATGATTGAGAACGCCGCCGTCATGGGAGAGTATCTCCTGTCCAGGCTGTCAGAGATCAAGAGCCCTTACATTAAGGAGGTTCGGGGAAAGGGCCTCCTGATCGGAGTCGAGCTCATCCCTGAGGCCGGAGGTGCCCGGCAATTTTGCGAGAAGATGATGGCACGGGGGGTGCTTTGCAAGGAAACCCACGAAAACATTATCCGTTTCGCGCCGCCGCTCGTGATCACAAAAGATGAGATCGACTGGGCCATGGAGAGGATTGAAAAGGTGTTATCATGATCGAAAATGTTATCATTATGGGAGCTGCCGGACGTGATTTTCATAACTTCAACGTATATTTCAAGGATAACCCCCGTTACAAGGTCATCGGGTTCACGGCGACCCAGATCCCGGACATCGAGAGACGACTCTATCCACCGGAGTTGTCGGGGGAGCTTTACCCGGAAGGCATAACCATCTATCCTGAAGATCAACTTGCCGGTCTCATCCGGGAATACAAAGTGGATCTGGTCGCTTTTTCCTACAGCGACATTCCCCATGTTGAAGTCATGCACAAGGCCTCTGTCGTCATGGCGGAAGGCGCGGATTTTATTCTTATCGGCGCCACATATACGATGCTCAAATCCCAAAAACCGATTGTGGCGGTTTGCGCGGTTAGAACAGGATGCGGAAAATCGCAAACCACACGCCAGGTGTGCAAAATTATGAAGGGGATGGGGAAAAAGGTTGTCGCCGTTCGCCATCCAATGCCTTACGGGGATCTGACAAAGCAAGTGGTACAACGCTTTTCATCCTATGAAGATTTTGAAAAGCATGAGTGTACTATTGAGGAAAGAGAAGAGTATGAACCTCTGGTGGCTCGGGGGATTGTGGTTTATGCCGGGATCGACTACGGGCGGATTCTCAAAGAGGCGGAAAAGGAGGCCGATGTTATCGTCTGGGACGGTGGGAATAACGACACACCTTTCTTTTATCCGGATGTACACATTGTGGTTTTTGACCCTCACCGGGCGGGACATGAGCGGCTGTATTACCCGGGCGAGACAAACATGGTCATGGCGGATATCGCCGTCATCAATAAAGTGGACAGTGCGGACCCTCTTCATGTGGAACAGGTCCGAGAAAACATAGAAAAACATGCCCCCAAGGCTCAAATCGTGCTCGCGGAATCGGCTGTTCTTGTGGATGACCCTGACCTCATCCGTGGAAAACGCGTTTTAGTGGTTGAAGATGGCCCCACACTCACTCACGGAGGGATGGCTTATGGCGCCGGCACCCTTGCCGCTAAAATGCACAATGCGGCCGGTATCGTTGACCCGAAGCCCTACGCTGCCGGAACCATTAAAGAAACCTTCGAAGCTTACCCTCATGTCGGCGCTTTGCTGCCTGCTATGGGATACAGCAAGAAACAGATTCACGATCTGGAACTTACCATTAATAGCGCCGATTGTGACCTGGTGCTCTTTGCGACACCCGTTGATCTCCCTAAACTTCTTTCAATCGACAGGCCGACGCTTCGAGTGCGCTACGAATATAAGGATCACGACGGACCCACACTGGAGGAAGCCCTTGTAAGCCGTCTGAAAAAATTGAAGGTTTAATGTAACTACTCACCGCAGAGAACGCAGAGACAAATAAATATAAAGGGAAGCTCCCCGCCCACAGGGCGGGGCTTCCCGGTAAGGAATATATTTGTTTTAATTGCGCCCCCTTACCCAGCCTACAAGGCGGGGCTTGCGGGGTGCGCTCCCGGTCATTTCGACCACAGGAAGAAATCCTTGTGTTAGGTGCTTAAGATTTCTCGTTTCACTCGAAATGACAAGCTGAGGAGACTTTTTACGAAACCATCAAAATTATGAAAAGCAAAAAAGAAACTATACTGGTGGCCCTTGGCGGCAACGCCCTCATCCGGAAGGGCCAGGAA
>JADFWA010000349.1 GCA_015222855.1 Pseudomonadota bacterium
GATGCCCGCTCCGAACTCGTCGAACGCTTGGGCGAGAAAGCGACAAATGCGCTTCTCACAAAAGGCAAAGTCCGTCTTGTTACGCCGGAAGAAGTATTTGAGATAACAGGAAATCTGAGAGCTAGTAAATCTTCGGGAGTTTTAACTGGTGGCATTTCTTATTTAATGCCTGCAAATATTCACAGAGGTCGTACCTGGAATATCTTAATGCACGAATTAGGGACGCATTATGGCTATGAAACGATTTTTGGAAAAAAGAGAGCCAGGGATATCTTCGACACCTTTGTGTCCAGGAGAGGGGAAGATAGCCCCATGGGGCGAGCTATTGAAGAAGCATACAAAAAAATTCCTCCAATGACAAATCCGGCCCATGTAAATGAAGAGGCCCTTGCTTATTTTATAACGTATAGGGCAAACATAAAATTATCCCTGGGAAGAAAAATAATAGCCGCTGTCAGAATGTGGGCCGTCAAGACACTGGGAGTAAGGCCCAGTGTATTCACAGCCGATGATTATGTGGCCATAGCTGCCAGTGCTGTGAGGCGGGCTGCACGGGAAGCCGAAGAGGCTCCGGTTAGGGAGGAAGTGAGTAGGGAAATTTTTTATGCCTTCGCTGGTGTAAGGGCCGAGGGGATGCCCGGAGAACAACTTGCCAAGGCTCAAGCGATGCTTGCAGAAGGCAAAGATAAAAATGAAGTATGGCGTGAAACGGGTTGGATGAAAGGGGTTGAAGGAAAATGGAAGTTTGAAATTGATGATAGTAAAGCAACATTAAAAGTCAAGGAGAGCGAAAGTCTTCCGGTTGCTAATCCTTTAAATAAAATTCTTGAGCATAAAAAACTTTTCAAGGCTTATCCTGACCTTAAATATGTTGATGTAATTTTTAATAAAGGACGGGCTGATGCTTCATATAAACCAAGTGATGTACGAATTGGAGCAGGTACAATATCTATTTCAAAGCATCTTATTCCAGCAAACAATGAAAAAATTCAAGCTGATCTTCTTCACGAAATCCAGCACGCCATACAAGAAATTGAAGGTTTTGCCCGAGGTGGAAGCCCAGAAGCAATGGCACAAAAATTGGTTAACGAGGAAACGAACTATCTTTTAAAAACCAATGACACCTATGCGGATTTAGCTGGATGGATTGATGAACTATATTTCAAGGGCGAGGATTATGGTATTCATACTGTACGAATGTATAGAGAACAGATGCAGGAAATTTTGAACAAGCATTTAGATAAAAAGTACGGAGAAGATCCTGCCTTAAATCTTTACAAACGTCTTGCCGGGGAAGTAGAGGCTCGTGAAGCGGCAATGCGAAAAGGTCTTACTAAAGAGCAAAGGCGTATCATGCCGCCTTATGTGGGCGCAGGTGGTATTCCTCAAGATCAATGGATAGTCATAGACGGCAAGGGAACGAGTTTTAGTGTAGAAAGATCCACTTTCAGGGAAAGAGACATCCGCTATTCCATAGAAGAACAACAGGATCTCCGATCCTGGGCCGACGACCTTATCAAAAGCGCTAAGGATAAGGGCGTGGTCATGGACAAGGCAGAGCCTTCACCGGAGCACCTACGAGAAACATCTATGTCCATTCTAGCTGGACTGGATATACAAAAATTGAGCACGCCTGCGCGGTCCTTTGCCGAGGGCATGAGTCCGAAGGGTAAGGGATACGGACAATTCATTGAAAAGTGGATTGCCTCCCCCGAGTGGTATCAACATCCGGTCCTCAAGGAAATTATTGGACACTCGCTCGACAAATCGGGAAAATTCCATAACCTGTTCAATGATTTCAATGCGGTTGACGATCCGTTCGCTGAACATGATACTGTTGCCAAAACAATGGAGGCCCTGGCAAGGAAAGGCGGGATAAGCAAGGCCGCGTTTATCCTAGGCCGGACCTCTGCCGATTTTAAAAAGCTTGAAACTCTCCTGGACGATGCCGATGTGAATGGCAAAAAATGGACTGCCGAAGAATTAAAGAAGGCAGGATACAGTGAGGATATAATCAGGGCGTGGTCTGCCGTTAGAGAATCTTACGACAAACAGTTGGATGCCCGGCTAAAACCGTTAAAGGATTTGATAGCCAGGATTGAGGAACAGGCTGCCTTCAAAGGAATAGATCCCAAAGATGTTGAGTATCCTGATTTCGGTGAGTATATCATCGAAGGAAAAAAGAAAAGATTGAATCTGAAACAGGCTACCATGTATATGGGGCAACTCAAAGGATTCTATTCTCCGCGTATCCGTGACCGTGGTGACTGGGTAATCACGGCAAGGAAAGACGTGGCTCCGGGCAGGGATGAATTTGTACGATACAATAGACGTACGAAGAGCTTTGCGAATCTTCTCAGAGACGACCTGGCAAAGGAAGGCTACGTTGACATTAGCATTGAGAAGACATCGAGGCTCCCGGAAGAGACATTCCAGGCTATCCGGATGGCTGAGATGGGCACGGTTATAGGTGAAGCCGCAAGGAAGGGCC
>JADFWA010000350.1 GCA_015222855.1 Pseudomonadota bacterium
ACAGAAAGAGACCTTTGGGTGGAAACGAAACCTTTGAAAACAACTATAAAATACGAATGGTTTTCCGAAAGGAGAAACGTTCAAAGGTCTCTAAAGTGTTAAAAGCGGTTGCTGGTTTCGCAAAAAATAAATGGAAAAGGGTGAAGAAGATTACATAGAGCCGGGTAGTGAGGATATCGGTGAGAATACGCTGGATATGGAAACTGACAAAAGTCCGGAATCTGATTTTTTTCTTTCAGCACAAAAGGGGAAAAAGGTAATCAGGCAGAAAAAGGGTAAAATGAAGATCGATAAAAGTACCCGCTTTTTTCTTGGTGATCAGTCTATGCCTGATGGGGATAGCGGATAAACTGGAAGTTATAAAATGTCGGTGAATGGTTTTAGTTCCCTCCTTTCCATTCACCGGCCCCCTTTAGGATAATCTGGGGAGTATTTTTTATGTTTCCCCAGTTTCTATATAGTGGTGGATGGTTTTAAAGGTTCCCTCCTTTCCATCCACCATTTTTTATTGCTGATCTCTGCCAACTGAACCCTGTAAACTGTTTTTCAGACATTAAACCTGAAATGTATTATATCACCATCCAGGATGATATAGTCTTTCCCCTCGGAGTGGAGGAGTCCCTTCTCTTTTGCCGCTGTCAGGCTGCCGATTTTGGTAAAATCATCATAATGAAGGATTTCTGCCCTGATAAAACCTCGTTCCATATCGGAATGTATCTTTCCGGCGGCGGCTGGTGTTCTGGTGCCCTCAGTAATTGTCCATGCCCGGAGTTCGGGTCCCACCGTGGTATAAAAGGTTATCAGTCCGAGGAGGTCATATCCGGCTCTGATTAGCTTCCGAAGCCCTGATTCTTCGAGACCGAGGTCATCAAGGAATTCTTTTCTTTCATCTTCGGCGAGTTCCGCTATTTCTGCCTCCATATCGCCGCATATTGTAATTACCTTTGATTCCTCTTTTTCGGCAATATCCTCAACATTTCCTATGTAGTCTTTTCCTCCCTTGAGGACTTCCTCGCTGACATTGGCAACATAGAGTATCTTTTTTGCTGTCAGGAGGTGGAGTTCTCTGAAAGCTTTTTTCTGCTTCTCATCAAGATCGATATTTCTTGCAGCGACACCCATTCCGAGGGAATCCTGTATCCGGTGACAAATATCAAGTTCCGCACGGGAAGTCTTATCTCCCGTTTTTGCCTGTTTTTCAACCTTTGCCATTCTTTTTTCTACCGTTTCAATATCCGCCAGTATCAGTTCTGTATTTACGATTTTAATATCGCGTGCCGGGTCAACGGTGCCATCCATATGAGCAACGTTGGGGTCATCAAAGCAGCGTACTATATGAACAATGGCGTCTACGTCTCGTATATGTCCGAGGAATTTGTTTCCCAGACCTTCTCCCTTGCTGGCTCCTTTTACAAGGCCGGCAATATCAAGGAACTCCATGGTGGTGTATGTTGTCTTCGGGGGTTTGATGATCTCCGCGATTTTTTCAAGTCTTTCATCTGGGACACGAACTATTCCTATATTGGGATCGATTGTGCAGAAGGGATAATTTGCCACCTCTGCTCCGGCGGCCGTGAGCGCGTTGAAAATGGTGGATTTACCCACGTTGGGAAGCCCTATGATGCCACATCTGAAACCCACAATATACCCCCTCCTTTAAATATAAGCGTTCAGCATTTCGTCAGAGGCTAAGTATTTTTGGTTATTCTGTCAAGACTTTTATCTCAATATTGTAACTACTCAGGTATGTAGGGGCGTATAGCAATACGCCCGTACCAAAGGCTCAAAGGAGCAAAGGCACTGAGGCACAAGGAAAGTTGTAGGGCAGGGCTTCAGCCCTGCTTAATTTATAGCAACCCTAATCCGGACAAGCCGGAAATTGGAAATATCAAAATAGAAAATTTAAAAGTAAAATTAAGGAGATTGTGCAATGCGATAATATCTCAGAAAAACTGGTTGGCTTTCCATTTTACTTTTTCATTTTTCATTTTGATATTTGATATAGTTCCTTAATTAAATTCTTTTGCCATTTTTGCAAGAACTTTACGATTAAGGAACTAAAGGGGTTGCGCTACATTTTTCAAGAAGCTCTTTTATGGGGGGTATAATCGATAGACAAAAAAAAGGGGGCTGGATTAAATCCAGCCCCCCTTTTACGTTAGTGGTTTAGTAGATCATTTTATAGACAGCGACGATAGCCGGGCATGTAACAAGTGACACAACCGCCATCAGCTTGATCAGGATGTTCATGGAGGGTCCGGATGTATCCTTGAAGGGGTCGCCAACAGTGTCGCCGATGACTCCTGCCTTATGGGCATCGGAACCTTTGCCGCCAAAATGACCCTTTTCTATATACTTCTTGGCATTATCCCAGGCACCGCCGGCGTTGGCCATGAAAAGACCTAAGATCACACCGGTAAGTGTCGCTCCCGCCAGAAAACCGCCAAGGGCTTCGGGACCGATGAAAATACCAACCAGAATGGGCGCCAGTACCGCGGCGCAACCGGGGATGACCATCTTTTTCAGGGCCGCTGAGGTGGCTATATCCACACACGTGTTGGTGTCCGGAGGCGTTGTGCCTTCCATAATACCGGGGATCTCTCTCCACTGCCTTCTGATCTCGTTGATCATTTCAAATGCGGCATCCCCTACCGCCGTCATCGTCATGGCGGCAATCAGACACGGAACCAGTCCTCCTAAAAACATACCGGTGACCACGTGTGCTTCGTTCAGATTCAGGGCAAAATTCTCGAAACCGGGAAAGGTTTTTACGGTTGCGGTGTAAGCGGCAAACATGGCCAGTGCGGTCAGCGCCGCTGAACCTATTGCGAAACCTTTGCCTATGGCCGCGGTTGTGTTACCCACGGCATCCAGACCATCGGTGATCTCTCTGACTTCCGGTGGCATGTGGGCCTGCTCCGCGATACCACCGGCGTTATCGGCAATCGGGCCGTAGCTGTCTACAGACATTGTCATTGCTACTGTTCCGAGCATTCCGACACCCGCGATCGCGATACCGTAAAGGCCGGCGCAGATATGGGAGAGCCAGATGGCAATGGCGATAAAGAAAACAGGGGTGGCGACGCTTTCAAAGCCTATTGCTAATCCGCTGATTATAGTTGTCGCGGAACCTGTCTGTGAGGCCTCGGCTATTTTTACGATAGGTCTGCGCGCGGTATAGTATTCTGTAATGGCTCCTATCAACATACCGCAGACGATACCCAGCAGAATCGCCCAGAACGGGCCCAATGCACTTATCATATGTGATTCTTTCAGATACTCTGCCGACATCCCCGCGGTCATCTTCTTGACGATGAAATAACTGGCGATGATAAACAGAATGCCCGCTATATACAGTGAGTTGCTCAGGGCGGATTGCGGTTTCATGTTTTTGAGGAAGTTGAAGAGACCGATTCCTATGATGGAACAGACAAGGCCTGCCATGATAAAGAGCATAGGCAGTTGCATCCATACCAGTTTCTGTGCCCCCATTGTCGCGCCTATCGCTATCGCAGCGATGACCGAACCGCAGTAGGATTCATAGAGGTCAGCGCCCATGCCGGCGATATCACCCACATTATCGCCGACGTTATCGGCGATAACACCCGGGTTTCTCGGGTCATCTTCAGGAATACCAGCCTCAACCTTTCCCACCAGGTCGGATCCCACATCGGCCGCCTTGGTATATATGCCGCCGCCGACACGCGCGAACAGCGCGATCGAAGAGGCGCCCATGGCGAAACCGTTGATTACCACAGGATTCTTTTCTGAAAAGAAATAGAAGAATATGCCAAGTCCGAGCAACCCGAGACTGGCAACCGCCAATCCCATTACGGATCCGCCGAAGAAGGCCACGGTCAGGGCTTTAGCCTGGCCGTATTCCCCAGCGGCATGGGCCGTCCTGGCATTGGAGTAGGTTGCCGCCTGCATACCGACAACTCCTGCCAGCATCGAACCGAGCGCGCCCGCCAAAAAGGCCACGGCCGACATCTTTGACTCCAGAGCGAAGAAGAGTATGACAAAGACAACGGCAATGAATATTGCTATGATTTTATACTCCCTTTTCAAGAATATCATGGCTCCCGCATGGATCTTTTCCATGATATCCACCATGGTCTCATTTCCCGGGGAAAACGTCATAACGTATTTATAGATGAGAAACGCTAATATCAACCCGATAATTGCCAATAATGGCCCGTAATTTACTAAATTTTCCATAACCTCTGCCTATACCTCCTTGTTTAATTTGTTATTGTTTCTAACATTGAACTGACACATAGCCGACTGAGTCCCGGACGAAATAACCTCCACCACAGCGTCACACGCCCTTGTGATAATATCCGGTAAAATCTTCATCTCGTCCTCGGTGAAACGCTCAAGGACATATCCTTCAACCATCTCCCTGTAACCCGGTTTGCCGATACCCAGCCTGATCCTGATAAACTCCGATCCGCCGAGATGGTCGATTATGGATATTAACCCTTTGTGCCCTCCGTGACCTCCTCCTGCCTTTATCCTGAGACTGCCCAGCGGCAGGTCCAGATCATCATGTATTACTATCAGATCTTCAATATCCGTTTTAAAATATCCGACCAGTTTTTTAACGGTTATACCGCTAAGATTCATGAATGTCTGGGGTTTGGCCAGAACAGCGGTTACACCTGAAATCATTCCTTTTCCAAAGCAGGAATCGAAGTTCTTCCGGCGGGTTTCAATATCCTGTTCTTTTGCCAGCGCATCCAGTACCAGGAATCCCATATTGTGTCTGCTGAACCGGTATCTGATACCCGGATTTCCCAGCCCGACAATCAGCTTCACCGGAGACCCCGAATTATTCAGTTGTTCCTTTACCGGGTTCTTCACCGGTCTCCTCACCCTCTCCTTCGGGCAATTCCTCAACTTCTTCTGCAACTTCTACTACGGCGACTCTTGTAACGACGACCGCTGCTATCATTACATTTGAGGGATCGAGTATTTCTATTCCTTCCCCGAGAACAACATCTCCGACTTTAACCGAATCACCTATCTCCAGCTCGCTGATATCAACTTCAATAAAGTCCGGAAATAAAGAGGGCAGGGCGGAGAGCCTCAGGTTTCTCTTCGAAAATTGTAAATCTCCACCAGCCTCTATGCCAATAGCTTGTCCTGTAAGTCGAATCGGGATATCCATAGTCAACTGATGATCCATCCGGATTTCATAAAAATCGGCATGCAAGAGATTTCTGCTCAGAGGGTTGATCTGAAGCTCTTTCATTATTGACAGCTTTTCGGTTTTGCTGTCACCGTCCTCAATTGTGAGTTTTATGAAGCTGCTTTCCCCGCTTCCTGTTCTTAGTGACTTAATCAGGTCGGAAGAATTTACAGTCAGCGGAATCGTTTCCGTCCCGGGACTATAAAAAACTGCCGGTATCAAACCTTCTTCCCTCAACCTCCTGGCGGGTCCCTTCCCGGATTCCTTACGGATATTAGCTTTTAACTCTATTGTTTCCATATGTTTATTTTCTCCTAAATAAAAAGTGAACTTACAGAATCGTTATAATAGATCCTCCTGACCGCCTCACTCAGGATCCCGGAGACAGAAAGGATCTTGATTTTCTTGCAGGATTTTGCCTCTTCATGCAGGGGGATGGTGTCGGTCACGATGACCTCTTTAATATTAGAATCATTAATCCTGTCTATTGCCGGTCCCGATAGAACAGGATGTGTACAGCAGACGGAGACATCGGTTGCACCTGCATCTCCGAGTGCTTTGGCTGCCTGAACCACGGTTCCGGCGGTGTCGATCAGATCATCAAGAATTACCGTTTTCATACCACTGACGTCACCGATTATGTTCATGACCTGCGATTCATTCGGCCCTTCCCTTCTCTTATCGATAATGGCGAGATTTGCCCCCAATCTTTTTCCAAAGGCCCTTGCCCTTTCAACACCACCGGTATCAGGTGATACGATAACCATGTCGTCCTGGTAATTTTTCTTAATATACTCAAGGAGCACGGGCGTGGCGAAAAGGTTGTCAACGGGGATATTGAAAAAACCCTGTATCTGACCGGCATGGAGATCCACGGAAAGGACACGGTTGGCGCCCGCGGCAGTTATTAAATCAGCGACAAGCTTTGCCGTAATCGGCGCCCTGGGAGCCACTTTTCTGTCCTGTCTTGCATAACCGTAATAGGGAATAACGGTTGTTATTCTATCCGCAGATGCCCTCTTCATGGCATCTATCAAGACCAGAAGTTCCATATAATTGTCATTCACGGGCGGGCAGGTTGATTGCACAATAAAAACGTCCATCCCCCTCACATTTTCATTGATCTCAACCATTGTCTCACCATCGCTGAATGTCGTTACATTTGCCTTTCCGAGTTGTACCCCCAGTTTCCTGCATATTTTTTCCGCAAGGGGCAGATTTGAGTTCCCGGAAAATATTTTCATTCTTTCAAGCATCCAGTTCTCCTATAAATGGGCTAAAGGCTAAGGGCTAAAGGCAAAAGGTGAACTTGCCCTTTAGCCTTGTGCCTTTAGCCATTAGCCTTTTTTATAACACTGGCTGGGGCGGGAGGATTCGAACCTCCGAATGCAAGAACCAAAGTCTTGTGTCTTACCGCTTGACGACGCCCCAATGTATATGCACAAAGCGCATGGCGCATAGCATTTTTGTTCTTTGTGCTATGTCCCATGCGCTTTGCCCTTCGTCAATTAATTGAGTGTGCCCTGAATACTAACCACTTTTCCTTTGCCTTCAGCCTCTCTTCCGCCTTCAACGCATCTTTTTTATCTGCAAAGATTCCGAAAACGGTCGGTCCGCTTCCGGACATCAAGGAACCGAGAGCGCCGCATGTTATTAAAAGTTCCTTTAATTCCTTAAGGATAGGGTGCAGGTTTAAAGTTACCTTTTCCAGATCGTTATGCAATTTCCTTACAATGTCATCCACTGCATAAAACCAAGGAACGATATACTTTTTTGCCTCATTTGTCAATCTTAAATTGAGACTTTCATAAACCATTTTTGTTGAAATATCGAAGCGCGGGTTTATCAGCACAAACCATAATCGGGGAATATTCTCCGCAACCTGAAGGCGATCACCGATACCGAATGCCCAGGCTGTTTTACCGGAAACAAAAAAAGGGACATCAGCCCCAAGTTTTGCCCCCATTTTCATCAATTCATCTTTGTTATAATTGAACCCCATCAGATCATTTAAGGTAACCAGAGTAGTGGCGGCATTTGAACTTCCGCCGCCCAGTCCTGCAGCTATCGGGATTTTCTTCCTGATTGTGATTTCTACGCCTGAAAGGCAGGATGCGTGTAAAAAAAGGGTCTTCGCGGCTCTGTAGACGATATTGTCCTCATTTTCGGGGAGAGTCGTTCCAGGGCACTTCACAACAATCCCCTTATCCCTCAGGGAAAACTCCATTTCATCATAGAGGCTTATCCTCTGCATCAGGGTTGCTATATCGTGATAGCCGTCTTTCCTTTTTCCCAGCACCCGCAGGTGAAGATTTACCTTTGCCGGCGACTTTTTTGTTACCATTAATTTCCCTTCTCTTTGTAACTACTTAGCCACAAAGCCACCAAGGCACAAAGAACGAAACAGTTTTATTAGTTCTATTGGTTTCATTAGTTAACTAACTAACAGAACCAATCAAACCAATTAAACCAATAGAACCAGCGGCGCAGACAGGCGGCTCCGGCACAGGCAGGGCGGCTGAATGGTTACTTTTCTTTTACATACCTCATCCTCAATTCGAACAGTATACCTTCCAATAATTCTTTCTCTTTATCATCGAGGTTTCCCTCTGTTTTTTCTTTAAGCATGTCCAGTATATCTATAGTCTGTTTTGCCGCTGGAAGATTTTTTTCTGTCTTTTGGGATACCGGGTCGGGAAGATCGCCAAAATGGTACATTGCGGAAGTGCTCAGGGAAAGCACAAAGGTGAAAAAATTGATCTCCGGCAGAGATATCTCTTCTTCAGCTTCTCTTTTCGGGGTTTGCTCTGCCTTCGTTGTTTTCTTCTCTTCAGCTTCTTCAGGTTCCGTCTGACGAACCTCTCCCGATTCATCAAACATCCGCCTATCCTTAACAACAAACCCTTTTTCTTCTATATCTTTTTCCATATCTTCCTCCTGCATTCGTAATCATTTACCGCAGAGTACGCAGAGCGCGCAGAGGAAACTATTTTTTAAGCGCTTTATCATAACTACTCAGCCACAAAGGCACCAAGACACAAAGTGTAAAAATTAATTATATTTTCCAATAATCTCCGGGAATTTTTGTTAACCAAATACCTCTTGTTATCGTAAATTATCATATAATTTTA
>JADFWA010000351.1 GCA_015222855.1 Pseudomonadota bacterium
CCCAGAGCATTTATCTCTCTTTTTCTTGTAAAAGCGATTAACGAGGAACTGGCGAATGGCCTCAATACAATTAAGCAAGACACAGGAAGTTGAACTAGGCATTTACACAGACTTAGCGATAGGGCGGCTGCGAGAAAGACCTTATACCCCGGGTGAACGCTTAAATGCGCTTTTACGAGGCAAGTATCTTGATCGTATACCCTTTCAAATTATTGATAACACTTCAAGACTGATTGGCAGGGACATTCATGATTTCTTCTTCGACCCTATAGTACGTTACAGGTCACTTTGTGCGCAAATAATCCGCTGGGGAATCCCAATGACGGAAAACTCGAGCCGAATAAACAGCTATAAAATTGGGGAGGGTTTGGGAGCAGGGCTTAAGTATAGCAGGGATGAAGCTCCTTCAACCGAAGAATATATCGTAAAAAAACAATCTGACATTGAAAAGCTTGCAATTCCTGAGCTTGCACCTTATGTAGAGAAAGATATATGGCTTATTAAGAATATCAACCGGCGTTTTGGGGAAATACTCGGGCCTCCCTGCTGTTTCCTGTATCCTCCTTTTTCATGGGTTGCAACGTACTTAAGAGATTCAAATGATCTCTTTGTCGATATCTATGATGATCCTGATTTTGTCCATAAAATGTGCAGGTTTGCCACGGACCTGGAGTTGATTCTAATCGACAGGTTAACAGAAGAAGTGAACTGTGCGTTCTTTATGCCGGGCGGATTCTGTGACATTCTGTCCCCTGATCAGTATTCTGAATTTGTCTTGCCCTATTCTGCTGAGCTTATAAATTCAAACCCGGAAAGTCTTTTTTATATCTCTGTCCCCGGTGTTCTCGACCAGATTACGGGAATCTATGAGGTGATAAAAAATCACAAGAAGCTAATATGCATGGGTTCTTCTCTTTCTCCAAATAACCCGTTAAAGAATTATGAAGAGCTGCATCAGTTCCGTAAAATTATGGATGCTCTGGAAAGGCCTTACCAGGTAGCGATCGATCAGACTACAATGAAGATGTCTAGCCCAGATGAAATAGAAGGAATCGTCGGTAAACTTATAGAATCGTGCAATGAGGCGAATATGATGTTTAGAACCGACACTTTGGACCCCCAAACACCCCATCAAAATATCGATGCCCTTGTTTGGGCTGTTGAGAAGTATGGAGCTTGTTAAGCTCCGCAAAATATATCCAAGGAGGAGAAGAATGAAAGAAAAACGGACTCGGATTTTGGTTGCTGCCGCAATCTTGTTCTTTCTGGCTGCCATCGTGTTTGCGGCGGGCCAGCAAGAAGGAGCTGCAGAAAAGCCAAAAAGCATCGCCGTGTATATGCCGGGGCTTTTAGGTGCCGGCAATGCCATGCTTGAGATGGCAAAAGCGGGCGCTGAGAAAGCGGAAGCAGAGACGGGAGTCAATCTCAAACTGATTGAAGGTGGATACGACTGGTCTACCTATGAGCCCTCCCTCAAGCAGCTCTCTGCTACAGGAGAGTACGATGCGATTATGTGTTTTACAGCAGGGTTCCCGGGCATCATACAAACCGTAGCAGCAGAGTTCCCCAACCAGAAGTACATGTTAGTCGATGCTGTGGTGGACTGTGGAGACCAAGCTTATTCTGTACAGTTCAACAGCGCTGAAATGGCCTTTCTGGCAGGTGTATTTGCGGCGTGTGTAACGACCAGCGATATGGCCAAGGCCAATCCTGAAAAGAAAATCGGTATGACGGCGGGAATGATCTATCCTGAAATGACCGATCTGCTCAAACCGGGATACGAGAACGGAGCTCATTGGATAGATCCGGGAGTAGAAAACGTCTTCACTGTTACCGACAGCTGGACAGATCCTCTCATAGGCAAGGAAATAGGAATCAACATGTATAAAGTCGATGTTGATATTATTTTCATGATCTCCAGTACCACCGACCTCGGCACTATTGAGGCAGGAGAGCAGCAGGGATACTACTGCATCAGCGTTAATACAAATATGAACTCAACCTCACCCGGTGTCGTTCTTACAGGAGTGACAAAAGCCTACGATCAGGTTGTGTATCAAACGATCAAGGCTGCTGCTGAAGGAACGCTGAAATACGGGGCTCAGGATACCTTTGGAATTAAAGACGGCCTGGTCGGCTATACCCCGGATGACCCGTTGTATCTGAAGTATGTACCGAAAGACATCCAGGACAAAATGAAAGAAGCCTATGAGGGTTTGAAAAAGGGTAAAATTGATCCTTTGAATCCATAGAGGTTTCCTTAAAACCTATTGCGGGCTGTTGGTTAATGTGAGGATGTTATTGAATGAGCATCATTCGAATGGAAGGGATTGTTAAAACCTATCAACCGAATAATGTAGTAGCGAATGCTGGAATCGATTTAGAACTAGAAGAAGGTAAGATACATGCCATTGTAGGGGAGAACGGAGCGGGAAAAACCACTTTGATGAAAATCCTTTACGGTGAGGAACAACCGGATTCCGGCATTATATTCATCGATAATGAGAAGGTGAACATTCCCAGTCCCCTTGTTGCTAACCGTCTTGGTCTTGGCATGGTGCACCAGGAGTTCCAGTTATTTCCTTCGTTAACCGCAGCCCAAAATATTGTTCTTGGAGCGGAACCTAAGAAGGCAGGGTTCTTTTATGACAATAAGAAAGCCGATGAAATTATAAAGGATTTATCAATTAAATACAGCCTTCAGACAAACCCTAAAACAATGATCCAAAGGATGACGGTAGGGCAGAAGCAGCGGGTTGAAATACTCAAGATGCTGTACAGGGGTGCACGAATCCTCATCCTGGACGAGCCGACTTCCGTGTTGGTAGAACAGGAGATAGAAGCCCTCTTTAAAACAATGAAGAGACTGGCTGATTCCGGTAACACCATTGTTTTCATCACCCATAAGCTGAGAGAGGTGAAAGCTGTTTCTGATAGCGTTTTTATTATGAAGTCCGGTAAAATGGTCGCCTGCCGTGATACAAAGAGCGTTTCCAAGGAAGATATTTGTTATCTCATGGTAGGCCGCAGGTCTGAGTATTCTATAAACAAACAGCCCGGACAACCGGGCAGTGTGGTTTTGGATGTAAACAACATACGAATTCTTGAGAAGGACCTGAAACAGCCTGTACTCGATGCGATAACTTTTAGGATCCGCAAGGGCGAAATTTTCGGAATTGCAGGTGTGGCGGGAAACGGCCAGGCAGAGCTGGTAGAAGCGCTCTTCGGTCTGAGAAAGCTCTCTTCAGGAGAAGTATCTATTAACGGACAAATGATTTTGGGGAGTAACCCCAAATCAATCCGGGCCTGCGGAGTTGCCTATGTACCTGCAGAGAGAACGGCAAGGGGCTCGGCCGGGCAGGCTTGTCTTTGGGAAAATCTAATTGTCTCCAATACTGCCAGATTTAGAAAAAGGCTGCTTTTAGATATGCCGGCGATAAACCTGTTTGCTGATCATAAGGTCAGCTCTTATCGGATCAAAGCTGAGAATAACAGTATGCAGGCCGGTACGCTTTCCGGCGGGAATTTGCAGAAACTTGTCCTGTCCCGGGAATTTGACGGATATCCTGAACTCCTCATTATTGAGGAGCCGACGAGAGGATTGGATGTAAAATCAGCGGATTTTGTATACTCCAGGGTTCTCGATATGAGAGACTCAGGCTGTGCAATTTTGCTAATATCAAGTGATTTGAATGAAATAATCGCTCTTTCAGATTTCATTGGTGTTATGTATAGGGGGAAAATAACAATTATTCTGACCAACAACCAGGAATTGTCCAGTTATAAAATCGGTGAGTACATGATGGGAGTAAGAACAGGGAAGGTGAAAAACTGAAATCCAAAAGAATAGTGTCCGGAAATCTTGTTCGAGAGCTTAAAGGGATTTTCATTGCTATTGGAATATCTTTTTTTGTCGGAATAATCATAATTATTGTTACCAGCAAGATGCCTTTAAAGGCATTATCCTCATTTTTCCTTGCCCCGTTTTCTTCGAGGTATAATCTCTGCATTCTATTAACCACAATGACACCCCTTACCATCACAGGATTGGCGATGTCCATTTCATTCCAGACAAAAGTATGGAACCTGGCAGGTGAAGGCCAGGTCTATCTCGGAGCTTTTATGGGTATCGTTATAGGCCTGCAAATTCCAAACTGGCCTCCTGTAATCGCAGTTATTGCAATACTCGTTGTGGGGTTCCTCGTGGGGGGTGTATTGGGTCTGTTGCCGGCTGCACTGCGTCTACAGTGGGGTGTCAATGAGCTGATAACTTCGTATATGGCTTCTTTGATAATCCTTCCGGTTGTAAATTATTTCCTCGCTGGGCCGATGAAAATGCCCGGAGCAGGTATAAATACTACTGATTATGTAAATAAGGCTTTTATCCTTCCCAAAATATTACCGGCCTGTGATCTTCACCTCGGCTTTGGTTTAGCCCTGATTTTGGTTTTAGTGAC
>JADFWA010000352.1 GCA_015222855.1 Pseudomonadota bacterium
GCTAAGATGGTTGAGAGAATATTTTTCTTTCTCCCATCCCGAACAAAGTGAGCTCACTGTTAACAGGTTTCAGCGAATGTAACACTCGACATCCGCATATACAAATGCCTCATAAAAAATTGCTGTATATTCCAAATTAGTAATTTTTGGCAATACCTCATGAATATTTGCAGGCTAAATCAACAGTAATTATCTTCATTCGGCTAAGTTCAGATAGCCAACACATACCTTGATCAATGTTATCAAACCTGAAATTGTAAACAGCTTGCCAATCGATTTAATCTTAAATCAGTTAACTTCTTTCCATGTATGGATCGCATCTCATAAGTTCGTTGTTAATTTTGGGAATTCCGGTGACAAGATACTTAATTCAGCAATGAACCGAGAAGCGGCTACCACAATGCCGGCGGCGAACCTACCCCGAGGGAAGCACTGTATACGACTACGACTGCATGGGACGACAGATTTCGCGGAATTAGGGTAGGCGGTTATAAACGTCTTTCCGGTGCCCGACTTTCACAATCAGGACAACAAGGGTATCATTGTAAATTTCGTAGATAATACGGTAGTTCCCGGTTCTTACTTTATGAAAATCATTGCCGCCCCACATTTAGGGGGGAAGTAAATATAAAAAAAGGCCTGCTCAAATTGAGCAGGCCTTTTTACTCTTTTTAGTGGATGTTGCCATCCTCTAATGATGTGCGGGAGCTTCCTTTTCTTCTCCGTAAACCTCCAGCTTTCCTTCTTCTTCCATTTCCTTCAACCATTTCGGACATTGTTTCTCGCACCATGATCTCGTCACATAACCCGTGAAAATGGCCGGAGCGGAACCGGGGACCCCGATAGTTCCCAGATAGAGATGGATAAAGAAGAATGGGAAAATGACCACAAACCCAAGGGCGTGAAGGAAGAACATAAACCGCACCATACCGGCGGAAAAACCAAGTGGGAACCACATGATCAATCCGCTGATGAACATGATAATCCCGAAAATAACCACGGCCAGGAAGAAGGCCTTCTGCCCGGGATTGTATTTACCCGTTTCCGGAACTTTATCAACATGCCAGAGATAGCCTCCGGCACACTTGATCCACTCTAAATCATCCGGGAAGTCAAACACACCGGCTTCCTTCCACCATACCCGTATTGAGAAGAGAAGAGATATGCCAAAGATCAGCCCTGTGAAGTTGTGTATTATCTTCAGGTTCTTCAAGCCACCCACGATTGTTCCCAGGAAGTTGAATGATTGAAACATCATCCCCAATCCCGAAATCATCAGAATGATGCAGGAGATGGCCAAAAACCAGTGTACAATCCTCTCAAACGCATCCGATACTTTTATCATTCCTTTTTTTGGTATCATTTTACTCACCTCCTCCCTGACTTGCTTGATCACCGTCTCCGCTCGTATCTTTGGGACCGTGAGTAATGTAGTGCAGGAAAGATCCTACGAGCACACCACCTGCCGCCAGTAAGCTGAGGGGTTTAAGCCAATCCTTCCAGGCAATGATAGTAAGCGGCACTTTCGGTTTAGCCGGAAGTTTAGCGTATGTAGTTGCTTTCTCCGGAAGGACATATATGACGTGCGTCCCGCCGACATATTTATCACCATATACGGTGGCGCCATTTCCAAGTTCTTCAGCCCGTTTGTATGCAAGCTTGAGAATCTTGTCTTTGTCACCGAACTGAAGAGCGCCGGTGGGACATGCCTTAACACACGCAGGCTCCAGAGCGCTCTGTATCCTGGAGAAACACAGGTCACACTTATAGACCTTGTCGGTCTTGGAATCGTACTTCGGTATTTCAAAGGGGCATGCCGCCACACATTCTTTACAGCCTATGCACTTACTGTTGTCGATGGCAACAGTACCGTATTTTGTGTACTGAAGCGCTCCGCTTGGGCATACCTTGACACAGGAGGCATCGGTGCAGTGCATGCACCCATCCTTTCTGAACAGCCATTTGACCCCACCATTCCCATCAGAGATTTCCTGGAACCTGATGAGGGTCCATGTATTTGTCTGAAGGTCGGGTGGATTCTGATATGTCCCTGTATTTATAGTCTGTTTTGCGGGCAACCCGTTCCACTGCTTGCAGGCAAGCTGGCAGGCCCTGCATCCGGTACATTTTGAAACATCAATGAGTTTTACCTTTTCGGACATTTACTTCACCCCCTTCTTTTCAACATTCACCATGAAGGCTTTGCTTTCAGGTATCATGGTGTTGGGATCTCCGATAAACGGTGTAACCAGATTGGCTGAATCACCGGAGGTAAAGACCTCAGGTTTCTTGTCACCGTGAACGTACTTACGCATGTTCGTTGTCACCCAGCCGTAATGCCAGGGGATACCGACCTGATGAACAGTGGTACCGCCGTTTATCGTGAATGGTTTAAACCTCGGTGTTACGATCGCCACGGCTTCAACCTGACCTCTTACCGATTTTACGACCACACGTTCACCATTCTTGATCTTCTTCATCTTGGAAAGCTCAACACTCATCTCGACGAACATCTCAGGCTGCATCTCCGCGAGCCACGGACACCATCTCGTCATGAGACCCGTCTGCCAGTGTTCACTGACGCGGTATGTAGAGCAGACGAAGGGGAATTTCGGATCGCAGGTTGCTCTCGCATCCACATCTGTTCCCGTCCCGACCTTATCCCATCTCGTGATAGTAGGATTAATCATTTGAGGTGACATGAGGTTCTTTTCAACAGGACATTCCAATGGTTCGTAATGTTCGGAGAATGGGCCATCCGCCCTGCCGGGCCCGAAGATGCTGCCGACACCATGAGGCTTCATGATAAAGGGTGGTCTTCCCGCACCGGGTGCGGGAACGCCATCAGGAACATCACCAACCCATTTGGAGCCGTTCCACATAATAACGGGATGTTCTTTATCCCAGGGCTTGCCGTTAAGGTCAACGGAGGCGCCATTGTAGATAATTCGGCGGTTGACAGGCCAGCACCAGGCCCAGTCAGAATAGAGACCTATGCCGGATTTGTCCTTCTTGCCGCGTCTGGCGGCCATGTTCCCCTTTTCCGTGTATGAGTTGCAGTACAGCCAGTTTCCGGAAGAGGTTGAACCGTCGTCCTGGAGATAGGCAAAGCTCGGAACAAGGTCGCCCTTTTTAAAGGATTTTCCTTTGACAATCCTGTCTTCCAGGAAGTAGCCGTTGATCTCTTTGGCGATATGATGGGCATCGAGATGGCGAATCTTGCCATCCGCCCCCATGGGACCGTAATCCCAGGTCATCTCGGTGAAGGCCTCTTCGACAGGACCGCCTTCCTTTTCGTAGAGCTCTTTGATCTTGTAGAAGAGCTCGGTGATTATTTCACCATCCGGCATTGCCACTCCGGGTGGATTAACCGCCTTGTATCTCCACTGCATCCAGCGGCCGCTGTTTGTGATACTGCCTTCCTTTTCAATTGATGCGGCACATGGGAGCATAAAGACCTCGGTCTTGATCTTCTTCGGATCCATACCGGGGCCTTTCCAGAATGAACCGGTCTCATTGTCAAAGATATTGACATTGACCATCCAGTCCAGTTTAGTCATGGCCTGCCTTGTCTTATTAGAACTGGCGCCACTGCAGGCGGGATTCTGGCCCCACGCGAAGAATCCGGAAAACTCTTCTTTGTACATCTTGTCAAAAATGGTCAGCCAGGAATAGTCTTTGCCGTCATCCAGCTTGGGAAAATACGAATATGCCTTTTCCAGTGTGACATCCGTACCATAGTGAGCCCGAAGGAGACTTGCTGTATACTTCGCGTAGTTTTTCCACCAGTTCAGACTCTTCGGCTCCTTTGTTTTGGGTGTATATTTGGCATTATAGGCCTCCAGTGTGGGAAGGGATGCCTTCGGAGTCTTGAGGTATCCTGGGATAATGTGGAAGAGCAGACAGTGATCGGTGGATCCCTGAACATTGGACTCACCTCTCAGCGCGTTGACACCGCCACCGGCAATACCCATATTGCCGAGGAGAAGCTGGATCATGGCCATCGTTCTTATGTTCTGGACACCTACGGTATGCTGGGTCCATCCCATGGCATACATGATCGTTCCGGCTTTCCCAACTTTGCCCGTCTTGGTGTATTCCTTGTAAACCTTTAGAAGATCTTCCTTTGGTGTACCCGTTATCCTGGATACAAGATCGAGATTATATCGGGAATAATGTTTCTTCATAAGCTGGTAGACACAATTTGGATGTCTCAGGCTCTTATCCTTTATGACGACACCGTTTGCATCCTTCTGGAATGACCAGGTGGATTTATCGTACTTGCCGTCGGTAAGACCTGAGAAGACACCTTTATTGTCTCCCGGAAGTTTGAATCCGGGATTTACCAGGAAGGAGGAGTTGGTATAGTTTATGACATACTCTTTCTGAATGAGGTTATTGTCCAGGAGGTATTTGATCATGCCTCCCAGGAAGGCGATATCTGTACCCGACCTCAAGGAAGCGTAAATGTCAGCCTTTGAAGAGGTCTGTGTAAATCTCGGGTCAACATTTATCAGCTTTGCGCCCCTATCCATCGCCTCTGTGACATACTTGAAGGAAACGGGATGGTTGGAAGCAGCGTTGCTTCCCATAATTAAAATCCAATCACTGTTTCTAATATCGATCCAGTGATTGGTCATCGCGCCGCGTCCGAACGACTCTGCCAGAGCCGCAACAGTTGCGGAGTGTCAGATACGGGCCTGGTGTTCAATAAAGACCAGACCCAACCCCCTTAAGAATTTTTGATAGATAAAACACTCTTCATTGTCGAGAGCGGCGCTGCCGACAGAGGCTATACCCTCCGTCCGGTTGACAACCTGCCCCCTGGAATTTCTCCTTTTAAAACTCTTGTCTCGACTCTTCTTTACGTTTTTGGCAATCCTGTCAAGCATCCATTCCCAGGACTTTACCTCCCACTTGTCGGAATAGGGCGCCCGGTAAAGCGGTTGGTCAAGCCGGTTTTTGTTAACCGATAACTGGTAAATAGAACCACCCTTGGTGCAAAGAGAACCCCTGTTGACGGGATGGTCAGGGTCGCCCTCCGTGTTGATGACCTTACCGTTTCGGGCGGATACAATGATACTGCATCCGACGGCGCAGTAAGGACAGATAGTAGTGGTCTCTTTTGCGTATCTGGTCTTCAGCGGTTTGGCGTAAGCGGATATCGGTTTCAGGCTGATTCCAATCCCGCTTGCCATCAATGCCGTACCTGAGATCTTCAAGAAACCTCTTCTGGTAACTTCCATAGCAGCGTTCTCCTTTCTAAGAGTTTGATTAAAAAATGCTTTTCTCCTTTTCGGTTATGAAGGAGAAACCCGATAAGCCTGACATAATAGGCTTTCCACTATATGCTAAATGCCGCCAAATGTCAAGATTTTTAATATGCATTCCCCAATTGTTTCATTATGTTATGTCATTGTTGGCACATGTTCAATGAACTACCCCGCGGCAAGCCGCGGGGTAGTAAGCCCTGCAGATTTCGCATCGCCCTTCAAATAATTAGTGCCCATCCAGAAATAGTCTTTTTGCCCAATATCTGCGTTATGCTCAAAAAATAATCCTCGGAATATCAAATATATGCCTGCGGTTATTTTTTTCGCA
>JADFWA010000353.1 GCA_015222855.1 Pseudomonadota bacterium
ATGGTTCATGGGATTATGCTGGCCATGGGCGCAATTCTGATTCTGATGGTTGTCGGCACGATGATCGGCACCTGGATTATGGGAGGGATTGTCCCATCAATGATTTATTATGGCTTAAAGGTTCTCTCTCCAGGAATTTTTCTTGTAGCTACTCTTATCATCTGTTCAATCGTTTCTCTGGGAACAGGATCTTCTTGGTCGACAGCTGGAACAGTCGGAGTTGCACTAGTCGGTGTGGGTCAAGGCCTGGGAGTTCCGGTTGCTATGGTAGCCGGAGCAATTATTTCAGGAGCTTACTTTGGTGATAAAATGTCCCCTCTCTCAGATACAACCAATCTCGCTCCTGCTGTGGCAGGAACGGATCTGTTTTCCCATATAAGGCACATGGTCTACTCTACTGGTCCAGGATATATTATTTCAATTATTCTATTTGGGTTGCTCGGAACTAGATTTTCGGGAGGGGGTATGAAGGCAGAAAATATCGAGGTAATTCTTTCTACCATCAAATCAAATTTTTTCATTCACCCCATTCTTTTGCTTCCTCCCCTTTTGGTTATAGTGATGGTAGTAAAAAAGATTCCTCCTTTACCTGCCCTGTTGGGAGGAACTGCCTTGGGTGGAATTTTTGCTATGATCGCACAATCAAAGCCTTTAGCCGAAGTAATCCAGGCTGCTCAATCTGGGTATGTTTCTCAGTCAGGAGTAAGGATGGTGGATGACTTGCTGACCAGAGGCGGTCTTGAGAGTATGATGCCAACAGTAGCCTTGATAATCTGCGCCCTTTCCTTTGGTGGGATAATGGAGAAAACAGGGATGTTAGAGGTTTTAGCCAGAGCTCTCCTTAAAAGAGTAAAGAGAACAGGGTCACTTGTGGCAACTACAATTTTCAGCTGCATCGGGCTGAATGCAATTGCCTCAGACCAGTATATAGCGATTGTTATTCCGGGAAGGATGTACAAAAATGCATTTGACGAGCGAGGCCTTCATCCTAAAAATCTTTCTCGCTGTTTAGAAGATTCGGGAACTCTTACTTCTCCTCTCATTCCCTGGAATAGCTGTGGTGCTTTTATGCATGCGACCTTAGGAGTAAATCCTCTTATCTATCTTCCTTATGCCTTTCTGAATCTATTGAATCCCCTCGTTTCTTTGTTTTATGGCTACACCGGGATTACTATGGAAAAGATAAAAGAGCCAGACAAGGTATAATAAAAACGGGGACAGGCCCCTTTTTCTGCAGCCTGACCCCATCACCTTCCCTGACTAATTTCGTACTAAGGAATAACGTTATATTTTTTTCCGATTTTGGTGAAAGCTTCTATAGCTTTATCCAGGTGGTGTTTTTCATGGTCTGCTGAGAGCTGGACTCTTATCCTGGCCTGACCTCGAGGGACAACAGGATAGTAAAATCCAATGACATAAATTCCATCTTCAAGGAGATCTCGGGCCATATCTTGAGAAAGCTTGGCATCATTTTCAAATTTACCGAGCATAATAGGAACAATAGGATGGACTCCAGGTGTTATGTCAAATCCGGCTTCTGTCATTTTTTCCCGGAAATAC
>JADFWA010000354.1 GCA_015222855.1 Pseudomonadota bacterium
ATACCACACAGGTATCCTGTGACCCCACCATATCTGCCTGGAAATACACCAGTCACGGATATTATCCATCCAGTCAAAATAGGTTGCCTCCCACATGGGCGGGATTAATCTGGTTTTTCCCTTAATAACGGCCGCCGAGGCAACCCTGGCCAGGGGTTTTGCCTTGACAAACCATTGCCTGGATACGGCCGGCTCTATAACGGTTTTACACCTGTAACAGCTTCCCACATTGTGGGTATAGGGTTCCTTGCCGATTAGATAATCACCCTTTTCCAGGTCCCGAATAACATTTTCCCTGCACTCGTAACGATCCTGTCCCTGATAAATGCCCCCATTTTCATTGATGACGGCGCTGTCATCCATAATCTTGATAATCTCAAGATTATGTCTTTCGGCCATCGCAAAGTCGTTCGGATCAGAGGCGGGTGTCACCTTCACCGCTCCCGAACCGAATTCCATCGACACAAAATCATCCGCGACAACGGGTATTCTTCTATTAACCAGAGGAAGGATGACTTCTTTCCCGATTATATCCTTGTATCTTTTATCATCGGGGTTAACCGCAACCGCGGTATCACCCAGCATGGTTTCGGGACGTGTCGTGACCACGACAACATCACCCGTACCATCCGCGAAGGGGTACCGGATGCTCCAGAGCCCGCCCTCTTTCTCCTCATATTCAACCTCAAGGTCTGATATGGCCGTATGACACCTCGGACACCAGTTGACGATATAATCCCCCTGATAGATAAGGCCGTCATTGTAAAGCCTGACAAAGGTCTCCCTCACAGCCTTTGACAGCCCTTCATCCATGGTAAATCGCTCTCTCGACCAGTCGCAGGAGCATCCGAGCCTCTGGAGCTGGTTCAGGATAACCCCTCCATATTTCTCCTTCCACTCCCACACCCTTTCTATAAACTTTTCCCTGCCGAGATCGTGCCTCGTAAGCCCCTCTTTGGCCAGTTCCTGCTCAACGACATTCTGCGTGGCGATTCCCGCGTGATCCATACCCGGCATCCAGAGGGCATTATATCCCCGCATCCTTTTGTACCGGGTAATGATATCCTGCAGAACATTATTCAACGCATGCCCCATGTGAAGCAGTCCGGTAACGTTCGGCGGAGGGATCACAATTGAAAACGGCTTTTTTTCGCTTTTATCCTCCGCTCTGAAAAAATTATTATCAAGCCAGTACTTGTACCACTTCGCTTCCACCCCGTGGGGATCATAAGATTTGCTTAACGACTTTTCTTCCATCTACTGTCTCCGTACTAAAAAAGGTTGAAGGTTAAAGGCAAAGGGCTAAGGCGTAAAACGTAAGACGTAAACCTTAACTCTTCCGGCCTCTCGCAAAATGTAGTGCGGCACGGAAGCGCCGCCATATATTAAAGCGCAAGGCTAACGCCCGCCGGATGAACGGCGGATATGCAACCTTGCGCTACGGTAATAACTTAATTCCCGGTTTTCTCTCAGAAAAACTTCAGTTGTTCTTTCATCTTCCTGATGATTAAAAGGGCGTCCACACCTGAAACGGGACTCAAGGGGGCAAACTCACCGGTGGTAAAATCCCTGGCCTGCATAATGCCCCTTGAGGTGACAACCATCACGGCATTAAAATAAGGAAGATCGGGTCTTAAATCGGGAAACGGAGATGCGCTTCCGATAAATTTGGTCGCCAGATCATTTTCACCAGTGACCTTAATCAATATATCCTCGATCATCATTGCATAGGAAGCCCTGGTTATCAAATCATCCGGGTGGAAAGCGCCGTCAGAATAGTTCTCCAAGCCGCGGACACCTATCACCAAAATGGCTTCAATATCCGCCTTCAGGGTATGATCAGCGATATCTGCCGCTGTACCCTTCTCTTCAGATTTCGCCTTAAACTTGTCCGGGTCTTTAAAAGAAGTATCGAAGGTTTTTTGCGTTCTCCTCTTATAAAGCACATCTATCCTCAATTCTTCCATAAAGAGCGCCGCCACATCAGCCCTGGTAATACTCTCAACAATGGCAATCTTCTTCCCTGTGATGGTCCCCGGCATCGCCCTTTGTATCTTCTGGATCAACTTCCATTCACCATCAGCCTCCCCTACGTAATCGTCATTCAGATCAAGCACTTTGCTGAACATCTTTCCGGCCAGGTCAAACTCCAATCCATCCTTGTATGCCTTTCCCATAAAATAATAGGCGGCGGAAGACTTGGGAGCGAGGTTAATGGCATATCTGAACTGTTCCCTGGCACGTTCCAACCAATTCTCCTTTGCCTTGCTCATCGTATAAAGTCTTATCTTGCAGACGTGAATGAAGACCTTTTCCTCCTTTGTCCTGGCACATCGCCACGCATCCTTCATGGAATTAAAGGCGCTTTTGAAATCTCCATTATAAGCCTTTACCAGGCCAATGCCCGCATAGGCCCTGGAATACTTCGGATCGAGCTGAATGGCCAGCTCAAACTCCCTCTGTGCATCCCGGTACTTGCCCTGATTGAGCAGTTTCAACCCTGTATAGGTATGATGCTCGGGAGTATCCAACTGGCTTAATGGTTTTCTTGCCTCCGGCGCACAGGAACAAATAAAGGCACCCACGATAACCGCAATCAACAATACAAACAGATTATGACATTTCAATCGGTGTATCATAACTTCCCCCCTTCCTTAAAAGGCTTAAGAACATCTATCAGACCATTATTACAAATATATTTATACAAATTTGAAGTCAAGGAATTTTAGCTTTTTCGTTAAATCAAAAAACTCTCTATTTTCGCCCTCACACCATCAATATCCGAAGGGGCAAACCACTCAATATCCTTATCCGCCCTGAACCAGGTAAGCTGTCTCTTTGCATAATGCCTTGTATCGCGCTTTATTAACATCACTGCCTCTGAAATATCGTGCATCCCCTTGATACAATTAACAATATGTTTATATCCGAAAGACTGCATCGGTTTAAGAGTTTCATCATAACCCATTCCAATAAGTTTCTCAACTTCCCTTACAAGCCCGTCCGCTACCATTTTTTCGACTCTTTCATTAATCCTCTCATACAACCGGTCTCTATCCATCATAAGCCCTATCTTGACAGAATCATAAATCTTATCGCCGAAGTTGTGCTCGTCTTGCTTTTTGACGATCGACTCGCCGCTGAGTTCCAAAACCTCAAGCGCCCTGATTATTCTGGACACATCATTCGGGTGGATTCTTTCCGCGGCAGCCTCATCCCTTTCCTTCAGCTTTTTATAAAGGTACCCTCTTCCATACTTTTCCATATCTTCCCTGTAGGAGCTCCGCAGATTCCTGTCGGCCCCCGGTCCATCGAAAAGCCCACCGATCAGGGCATCAATATAAAGGCCTGTGCCCCCAACAACGAATATGTTCTTACCATCACTTATCAGCCTGTCAATTACTCTCCTTGCCCTCTCCACAAACATGACCGCGTCAAACTCCTCGTCCGGATTTACTAAATCAATAAGGTGATGCCTCACGAGAGATTGTTCTTCCGGCGTCGGTTTCGCGGTGCCTATATCCATATACCTGTAGACCTGCATGGAATCCGCGCTGATGATCTCGCCACCATACTCGCGTGCAAGTTTGACGGCGATTTCGGTCTTGCCGATACCGGTGGGACCGAGAATGCCTACAAGGCGGGGTCTGTGGTTCATGAAATTTACTCTATTGCCGTAAGTAATCACGGGGCTATTGTCGTTATTCATCAATACCTAACCCGGATAAACCGGAACCAAGAAATGGTTCAAGGTTCGCGGTTCAAGGGTTCAAGGTTAATCGTTTTCTAACCACTGAACCGTGAACCTGAGTAGTTACGATTTTTTCTCGTTCCCATGCTCCAGCGTGGGAATGCATACCA
>JADFWA010000355.1 GCA_015222855.1 Pseudomonadota bacterium
CCGGTGATTACAGGCCTCGAGCCATTGATGGTGCCAATGCACGCGAAAGACGAGCTCGGTTTTCCTCAGCCGTACCTTATTGTTTCGGAGATGCCCCGGAAAGGGCAATACCTGGTCAATATGGCGAAGGTCGACGACTTGGATGCTACTGATGCAGACAGTTACAGTCGGGGAGAAGTGTTAGGCCGGCTGCGCGTGGCCAAGGTAATCGAATTCCTTCATCGGCATGTACCGGGGTTTAAGAATGCCAGGTTGGTCAGGACGGCATGCCGGATCGGGATAAGGGAAAGTCGTCATCTGGTGGGAGAACATGTCCTAACCGTCGATGAAATGATTGTCAGGGAGGAATACCCCGACACCATTGCGATGGGAGGACATCACGTCGACATACATCGCCGTGAGGAAAAAGTTATCGCGGCGAAGCGGAAGATCCCCAAAATGGTCATATTTCCCGACGGCTATTTCATACCATATCGCTGCCTCCTCCCCAGGCAAATCGAGGGTCTTCTTGTTGCAGGTCGGTGCATGTCGTCAACTCAGGAAGCCAATGGCGCCGTCCGCGTAATGGGAACATGCATGGCAATGGGACAGGCTGCAGGAACGGCGGCTGCACTTGCGGCCGGACAGGGAGTCCGGCCCAGGCAGGTTAAAGCTTTAGAACTGCGAAAAGTACTCAAAGAACAGGGAGCTGTAATCAATTGAGAAAAGAGAGGTAGAAATATGAAAGAAATAAAGATAGGGATTATAGGCATGACAGAGGGGAATGGCCATCCATATTCATGGAGCGCTATTATAAATGGTAATTATAATCAGGATGAAATGAAAAAATGCGGTTATCAGGTTATCGTTGATTATCTTTTAAAAGAGCCAAAAGAGAACTGGGGGATTCCAGGCGCCAGGGTTACGCATGTATATACAGATGATCCGGCGGATGCTGTAAAGGTGTCAAGGGCTTCTTTAATACCGAATATTGTAGATAAACCGGAAGACCTTATAGGAAATGTAGATGCTGTAATAATTGCGACAGATATCGGCAGCCAGCATGTTGAAAGGGCAAGACCATTTATTGAAGCCGGGCTTCCTTTATTTATTGATAAGCCCCTTGCAGATAATGAAAAAGATCTTAAAATCTTCATTGACTGGGTTAATGAAGGGAAAAAAATATTATCCTCGAGTGCGATGAGGTATGTACCGTCTTATGAAAAATATAAAACGTCTGAATTAAAAAACTTTGTGGGGGAAATCAGGTTTGTAAATGTAAACAGTCCGAAAAAATGGGAGACGTATGGAATACATGCGTTGGAAACAGTATATCAGATTTTAAAACCGGGTTTTACCTCTGTAAGGAACACAGGCACATATGAAAAAAATATTGTCCATATCAAACATAGTTCGGGAGCGGATCTAATTATTGCCGTTATTTATGACATGTTTTGTGAAAAGCCTATAATTTGCGGCACAAAAGGATGTGAATATCTCAATAATACTGATACTACCTACATTATCTTTAAAGAGCAGCTTGAGGCAGCTGTTGAATACTTCAGAACAGGGGAAAGACCCTTCCCGTTCGAAGAAACAATTGAGCTTATGAAATTGGTAATTGCGGGAATAAAGAGCCGGGAGCAGAACGGGAATGAGATCTTTTTAAAGGATATCCTGATTTAAATAATTTGCTTGCACAAAGCGTGTTTATAGGTAAAAATACTGACACTCCACTATAGAGACAGGAGGGCGTTGGTGGAAAATCAAAAAGCGAGGGCGTTGGTAACCGGTGCATCCAGAGGGCTCGGAAAGGCCATAGCACGTGCACTTTTAGACGGCGGCTATACGGTAATAGGAACCTCCAGGAATCCCCAGGCTATCTCTCCTGAAAACATAGTCGAAGGCGTGGAATACCTGCCTCTGGATCTGTCCATCCCTGAGAGCATTGAAAAGCTGGCGCAAATGGCAGGCGAAGTGGATGTGCTTATCAACAATGCCGGTATCAGCCAGATCGGACCTGTGGAAGAGGCGCCGCTCGATCGTGTTCGCTATCATCTTGAAGTAAATATCATCGGATTGATTCATCTAACCAAATTAATCGTACGCGGAATGCGAGAAAGAAAGAGGGGGTGTATTATTAATGTCACTTCTTTCGCAGGCAGGATTACAGTCCCATTTGCCTCGATCTATGCAGCGGGTAAACATGCAGTAGAAGGCTTTTCCAAAGGCCTCCGGCACGAGGTCATGAGGTACGGCATAAAGGTTATCGTCGTCGCTCCTCTCCACATTAATACTGCAATTCGTATGGAAAAGATGTACGAAGACGACTCCCCATACATCACCGAAGTGAAACGGGTAAAGGCTGCGAGAGATGCCGGAATTGCCGCCGCACCGTCTCCAGAATGGATGGCCGGGAAAATCGTGAAAATTCTAAAAATGAAGAGACCCCTTCCCGCCTACCCCATGGGAAGGAAGGCGTTCTTTATCGCCTACCTGATGAGAGTTATGCCGGAAACCTGGGTGCAGAGTGCAGTACGGAAAATATTCAATGTAGATGGTTGACCTTCTAATGAATGATTGAATTTTCGATCGATCTTCCGGATTCATTTAGGTCTCCTGCGTTTTATCCCGCTTGAAATCGGTTCGGGGAAAAGGCTTAATCAAGACCTCTCCCTTTTTTATGGAACCTTTCAGTATATCTTTCACCTCGTCCTTGGCCGAGAAGTAAATAATCTGCCATCCTTCACGGGAAAGGCTTAAGAGAGTTTTCATCTGCTGCGCCAGGCGGCCTGTATCGGATTTAATAAAGGGATCATCCAGAATGAAGAAACCTTTTTCATCAGGAAGAAGCTTTGCTCCAAGGGCCAGACGTATGGCAAAGTAGAGCTGATCATAAGCGCCTCCGGAAAGGTGCTTCGCTTCGATCTCCTTTCCATCCTTGCGCCTTACCTTAACCAGCAGACGTTCAGGATCGTACGACACGTCGGTGTACAACCCTCCGGTAA